>JBAZFB010000014.1 GCA_041653595.1 Candidatus Omnitrophota bacterium
ATGGAAAATATGAAATCCGTATGCGCACCCGGGAGATAGAGCAATTTCTGCCGCGACTGGCCGAGCCCGACCCCGAACGGGCCGCCGGACCCGAGCGCTATATAAGACTGGATTATCTGGAACCCGACGCCTTGCGGGTCCTTCCAGGGATCCAAAAAAGCAAATATCCTCCTCATCCTGTAGGCCTTATGGAATATGAGGGCGCCCAGAATAGGTATCGAGCCCAACAGCATCGGGACGAGGTGCCTCAATTTGATCCCGGCGACAAAGAGCATCATGAACGAGACGGCGCCTATAGCGACCGCGGTGCCCAGGTCGGGTTCGAGCAGGATCAACCCGACGCTGAAGCCGAGTATTATCATAGGCGGCATGAAACCTTCCCTGAAACTCTTTATCTCGCCCTGTTTCCTCGAAAGAAAATCTGCGAGATAAAGTATCATCACGATCTTGCATACCTGCGACGGCTGGAAACTCAGGAACGAGAACCTGAACCAGCGCCTCGCGCCGGCTATCTCGCGGCTTATCCCCGGGATCAGGACCAGAATAAGCAGGACGAACGTGGCGATGAGGACCGGCTTCACGTATTTCTTCAGGGAATTGTAATCCACCGACATCACCATCAGCGACGCGATGAGGCCGATAAAAAGATACAGGAGATGGCGTTTGAGGTAATAGGCGCTGTCCTTCAGGAATTCCTGGGCGTTTATCGCGCTCGCGCTATAGACCATGACGACGCCGATGGCGAGAAGCACGACCGTCACCATGAAAAGCTGCGTCCTGAGTTTTCTCACTTCGCCTTACCTCTCCTCTTTAAGCGCGCGGACTATCTCCTTGAACACACGCCCCCGCTCCTCGAAATTCCTGAACATGTCGAAACTCGCGCACATCGGCGAGAGCAGGACGAGGTCGCCGGCTTCCGCCTCGCCAAACGACTTCCTGACCGCGTCTTCCATCGTTTCCGCGAATATATGCGGGGCCGCTCCGGAAAGATGGTCTTTTATCTTCTCTTTCGCCTCGCCTATCAGGACAAGCTTCTTGACCTTCGCGCCCACGACCCGGCGCGCCTTCCGGAAATCGCTTCCCTTGTCGTGGCCTCCGGCGATAAGTATGACCGGTTTTACGCAGGACTCAAGCGCCATCATCGTCGCCAGGACCGTAGTCCCCTTGGAGTCATTTATGAACTCCACGCCGCCGACCGTCTTAACGTGCTCGAACCTGTGCTCTAACCCCTTGAAACCCACCAGCGCTTCTTTTATCTTCTTAGGGCTTATCCCGAAGATCGAGGCGACGCAGAGACAGGCGAGGACGTTCTCGATATTATGCGTCCCCTTGATCTTCAGTTCCGCCGCGCCGCATATCCTCTGAGGCTTTCCTCCGCGGCCGATAAAGACCGAGCCGTCCTCGAAGAAAGCTGCCGCCTTCTTATTCTTCCGCGAGAAGAAGATCGCCTTCGCCTTCGTCCCCGCCTTAAGTTTCCTTACCAGCGGGTCGTCGTAATTCAATACCGCCCAGTCGCCTTTCTCCTGGTTCCCTAATATGCGCGCCTTCGCGTTTATATAGGAGCGGAGGTCCGGATGCCTGTCGAAATGGTTCTGCGAAATATTCAGCACTACGGCGACGTGCGGCCTGAACGTCTTTATGCTCTCAAGCTGGAACGAGCTGGCCTCGAGGACGACGACCGAGTTCTTCTTCACCTTCGCGATCTCGCCGCAGAACGGGTTCCCGATGTTGCCGCAGACGACGGCGCGCTTTCCGCCCTTCTTTAATATCTCCCCTATCAGCGTCGTGGTAGTCGATTTCCCGTTCGTCCCGGTGACCGCGACTACCGGCGCCTTGCAGCAGAGATAGCCAAGCTCTATCTCGCCTATGACCGGGACTTTATACTCCGCCGCCCATTTCAATACCTGCGAATCCTCAGGCACACCCGGGCTTATCACGATAAGGTCTTTTCCTTCCGTGAACTCAGGCGTATGCCGGCCGAGCTCGACTATTATCCCTTTCCACTCGAGTAGGCCCTTCGCTTCCCTTAATTTCTGCGAGTCCCCGGAATCGGTGGCCCAGACTTTCGCGCCGAGCCTCTTGAGCAGGAATGCCGCCGCCATCCCGCTTTTCGCGAGCCCGGCCACCGTTACTTTTTTTCCCCTGAATGTCTTCATCTAAGTTTTAATGTCGAGAGGCTGAAGAGCGCCAGTATTATACCTATTATCCAGAACCTTATGACCACCTTCGTCTCCGACCACCCCTTCATCTGGAAATGATGGTGTATCGGCGCCATGAGGAATATCCTCTTCTTGAGCAGTTTGAACGACGCGACCTGGAGGATGACCGAGAGCGCCTCAAATACGAATATCCCTCCCACGACAAGGAGGAGCAGTTCCTTCTTTGTGAATGTCGCCACGATGCCTATCGCCCCGCCGAGGGCCAGCGAGCCGGTATCCCCCATGAAGACCGTCGCCGGGAACGAATTGAACCAGAGAAAACCCAGTCCGGCCCCGAGTATCGCCGCGCAGAAGACGGTCAATTCGCCGGCGCCGGGAATGAACATGATATTAAGGTATTCGCTTATCTTGGCGTTGCCTGTGATATAGCTAAAAACGGTATAGGTGAGCGCGACTATCACGGTGCATCCTACCGCGAGCCCATCAAGCCCGTCGGTCAGGTTGACCGCGTTCGAGGCGCCGACTATGACCACTGTGGTAAATAATATATAGAATATGCCGAGGTTTACCGCCGCGTTCTTCAGGAACGGCACATCGAGGTTCTTGCTGATATGCGGGTCGCAATATACGTAAAGCCCTATCAGGAAACCGAGCATTATCTGGCCTATGAACTTCGATCTCGCGGTAAGCCCCTTGGACTTCATCAGCCTTAATTTAAGGTAATCATCGAGGAAACCGACTACGCAAAGCCAGATCATCGATACGAGCGACAGGAGGACGTACTTGTTCGTCAGGTCGCCCCAGAGCAGCGTCGAGAGGATGACGGCGGTGACTATAAGGAGCCCGCCCATGGTCGGTGTCCCGGCCTTGCTCTTATGCATTTCGTAAATTCCCTTGGCGTCGTCAGGAGTGCGGACGACCTGCCCTATCTTGAATTCGCGGAGCTTTTCGATGATGAACGGCCCCACTACCATGCAGATTAGGAATGAGGTGATGGCGGCTGCGGCGGCGCGGAAAGTGATATACTTGAAAACGTTAAAACCGAAGAACAGGTCTTTCAGCGGGTAGAGCAGGTGGTAAAACACTTTTTGATCTCCTCCATTTTCATGCCGCGCGAGCCTTTGACCAGCACCAGATCCCCTTGCTTCAATATACCTTTCAAGGCCTTCGCGGCCTCTACGGAATTATCAAAACGGAGGAGGGAACTACCGCCGAGTCCCTCCTCCTGTGCGCCCTCCAGGATATACCCGGAGAGCGTGCCCACACTCACTAAAAGGCTTATCTTGGACTTTGCCGCGAACCTGCCGGCTTCGCGGTGGAACTCAGGTCCGGCTTCGCCCAGTTCGAGCATGTCTCCGGCCACGAGCACCTTCCTCTTATACGGCTCCATATCCCGCAGCGTCCCGACGGCGCTCTTCAACGAAGCGGGGTTGGAATTATAACAGTCGAATATGAAATCTATACCCTCGCATTTCTCGTATTCCATCCTGAGCTTCGGCAGGACGAAATCCTCAAGAGCCTTTATGGCAGTCTTTACTTCTATGCCATATAAAGAAGCGACCGCTATGGCTGCCACGGCGTTGTGGACGTTATGCCTGCCGAGCATCCTGAGTTTTACGAGATACGTATCGTTGAGCGTGAAATTTATCCCGCAGTCGCTCTCCCTGACGTTCCCGGCAACAAAATCACAATCCTCGTTGAAACCGAAGGTCACGACCTCATCGCACATCTTCCTGGTGGTTATGACGAGCATTTCGTCATCACCATTGACCACAGCCGAGCCGGCCTCTCCGACCCTTTTTATAAGGTCGAGCTTCTCTTTCCTGACGTTATCTACCGAACCGAAGAATTCCAGATGCGACGGCCCTGCATTCAATATCATCCCGCAATTCGGCTGGACGATGTCGGCCAGGTATCCTATCTCTCCCGCATGGTTCGTCCCCAGCTCTATCACCGCTATCTCATCCCTATCGTTCAATTTCAGAAGCGTAAGAGGGACGCCGATGAAATTATTCTCCGTCCCTTCGTTCTTCAGGACTTTGTATTTGGCGGACAGGATAAGCGCTAGCATATCCTTCGTGGTCGTCTTCCCGTTCGAGCCGGTCAGCGCGATCACCGGGATATCGAACCTGCTGCGGTGGAACTTCGCGATACCGCCCAGCGCCTTGACGGTATCCTTTACGAGGATCACCTCGAAACCGGCTTTAGGCGAGGGCATATCGCGGCTTACCACCGCCCCGGCGGCGCCCTTCCCGGCGGCTTCGACTACGAAATCATGGCCGTCAAAGTTAGGCCCTTTTACCGCTATGAAGAGCGAACCCTTTTCTATCTTCCTCGTGTCGGTCGATATATGCGAAAACACGCCCTCATGACCGCCGTTCGCCAACTGCCCGCCTGTCGCCTCTAAGATATCTTTTGTGTTATACAAATCTTTTTCGCGATCTCCCTGTCATCGAAAGCCACGGTCGTATTCTTCAATATCTGGTAAGTCTCGTGGCCTTTGCCGGCTATGAGGACGCAATCCCCTTCCCTCGCCGCGGAAAGGGCCTCCTCTATGGCCTTCAACCTGTCCGTTACCACTTTGTAATTCTTCTTTGATATCCCCGCGGTTATCTCGGCGATTATCGCCTCCGGCTCCTCGCTGCGCGGGTTATCGGATGTCACGATGACGAGATCCGCCATCTCGCTCGCCGCCTTCCCCATCCGCGGCCGTTTTGTCCTGTCGCGGTCCCCGCCGCAGCCGAATACCACGATTATCTTTTTCGCAATAAGGGGTTTTAACGCAGAGAGGACATTATACAGCGCGTCATCCGTATGCGCGTAATCCACGAATATCTTGAAAGGCTGGCCGCAGTCGACCGGCTCGAGCCTGCCAGGGACGGCCGTGAGGTTCTCTAACCCACTCTTGACCTCATCGACCAAAAACCCGAGGCTCATGCCGCAGGCGGCAGCGGCGGTCATATTATAGACGTTGTGCAGGCCGATGAGTTTTGAATTCACCTTCAGGCCACCCTTCGGCGAATTTATAGTGAACCTCGTCCCGTCCAACGAAAGCTTTATATCCGAAGCGAGATAATCGGCGACGAGTTTCGTCCCGTATGTCACGACCTTCCCTTTTGAGGCCTTGACGAGTTTCCTGCCCCACTCATCGTCTATATTTATCACGGCATACGCGCCGTCCTTAAGCCCTTCAAAGAGGCGGGATTTCGCCCTGAAATATCCGTCGAACGTCTTATGGTAATCGAGGTGGTCTCCGGTAAGGTTGGTGAATATAGCCGCGGAGAAATCTATGCCGCCTACCCTGTTCTGGTCGAGGGCGTGCGACGAGACCTCCATCACGAGGTAATCGCTGCCGTTCCTTACCATCTCGCCCATGAAACCGTAGAGTTCGACAGGCCCGGGCGTGGTGTTCGTCGCGGGTATGAGGCGCTTTCCTATCCTGTAACTTATCGTCCCTATGATGCCGGCCTTGTGGGCCGCGGCCGAGATGATGGAATCCATCAGATACGATATCGTCGTCTTGCCGTTTGTGCCGGTTATCCCGACGCAGGTCAGTTTCTCGATAGGCCTGCCGGAGAAATTATTGGCTATCTTCGGCGCCGCTGCCCTCGAGTCCCTGACGAATATCCTTGCGACGCCTTCGGGAAGCGCTGTATCTTTTTCCAGGACGACGGCGGAGGCGCCTTTGTCAACGGCCTCGTTCGCGAACTTATGGCCGTCGAAGTTCACGCCGGAGACCGCGATAAAAAGATGGTCTTTCCCGGCTGTCTTGGAATCGCTTGAGACGCCTTTAATGTCGATATCGAGGCCGCGCGGGAATTCCGACTGCGCCTTATACTCGACGTCTTTTAACAGGTCTTTGAGTTTCATCAATCCTCTATGCTCTGGAGCTCGACCGGCCTCTTGACCTCGGTTATACTCTGCGGCTTAATCTCCAGGTACCTTAAGGTATCCTTTACGACCCTGCTGAAGACCGGCGCGGCGACCACGCCCCCGTAATACTGCGGATGCGGCTGGTCTAGCATCACCACGACCACGATCTTCGGGTCTTTTGCCGGGGCGAACCCGACGAACGAGCCTATGAATTTGGAATGCGAATATGCGCCGTTCTCGATCTTCTGGGAAGTCCCTGTCTTTCCCGCGACATCATAACCCTCTACTTGCGCGAGCTTGCCGGTCCCGTCGGCTACGACGCCGCTTAATATATCCCTCATCGTCGCGGCCGTGCCCTCCGAGAGCGTCTCCCTTACGGCGGCCGGCGGGAATTCTTTTATTATTTCGCCGTGCTTGTCCTGTATAGCCTGGATCACGCGCGGCTTCACGAGTTTGCCGCCGTTGGCGATGACCGACATGGCGCACCCCATCTGCATCGGGGTGACGCTTATCTCCTGGCCCATCGGTATCGCGTATATCGATGTGCCGGACCATTGGGAAGGGGGCCGTATGAACCCGGGGACTTCGCCGGGCAGGTCGATACCGGTCATATCGCCGAACCCGAATTTCCTGACGTAGGTATAAAGGTTGTTCCCTCCGAGCTTTAAGGCGACCTTGACCGTCCCGATGTTGGATGACTTCTCGATTACCTCCCTGAAGGTGAGCCAACCGTGCCCGGTGTGGTCGTGCAGCACCTTTCCGCCGCCGTGGCTCCAGGCGCCGTTCTCGCAGAAGAACCTGTCCTTGAGGCCGACCTTCTTCTCCTCAAGCGCCGCCGATGCCGTGACTATCTTGAATATCGAGCCGGGCTCATACATATCGGTGACGGCCCGGTTGCGCCTGCTCTCCGCGCTTGCGCGCTGGAAAGCGTTAAGGTCGTAGGTGGGCCTGCTTGACATCGCGAGGATGTCGCCGTTATTCGGGTCCATGACGATTATGCACGCGCCTATCGGGTGGAATTTTTTCACGGCCCAGTCGAGCTCCCGCTCGGCGATATGCTGTATTATGTCGTCTATTGTGAGGACGAGGTCGAGGCCGTCTGCCGCGGGGTAATATTCGTACTCAAAGGACGCTATCTCGCGGCGGCGGGCGTCCCTGTAAGTGGCCCTGTATCCGGGCGAGCCTTTAAGGTACCCGTCGTCTTTGAGTTCGAGCCCCTCGAGGCCTTTGTTGTCGGTGCCTGCATAGCCGACTATCTGGCTGGCGAGGGAATTGTTCGGGTATACCCTCTTCGACTCCTTCAGGAAATCTATGCCTTTTATCTTGAGCGCCTTTACCCTGGCCGATTCGGCGGGGCTTAATTTGCGTTTGATCCAGACGAAACCCTTGTCCCTGTTTATCCGCTGGTAGACGAATTGTTCGCTCAGGCCCATCGCCTGGGCGAGCCTTTTCGCCGCGGCCTTCTTATCCGCTATCACCCTGTTGTCAGCGAAGACGGATTCCATGTTGAGCGAGACGGCCAACGGCCTCATGTTCCTGTCGTAGATAGTGCCCCGGGTAGGCTGGAGTTCTATTGCCGCAGTGTGCTGTTTCTTGGCTAGGAGGGTGAGGCTGTAGGACCTGGCGAGCTGAAGGTACAGAACGCGGATTAAAAGGATGCTTAATAAAATTATAAAAAAAGAAAATACCGCGTTTAGGCGGGTCTTGTGGGCTCTTGTATACACTTGTATCCTACCCTTGTTTTCGGCGGAAAACTATGGGTATGTATTAGTAGAAACTACGATTATTTAGCTAAATTTGCCTGCGCTTCCGGCCCTAAAGCGAATAGGCTGGCGGCCGTCTGGCGCATCTTTCCGAAGAAACCCGCGGTGCGGGTGATATCTTTCACGCCGGTCTCCCCTGTCCCTGACGAGACGAGGATCACGCGTTCCCTGGACGGGATCTCGAACTTCATTTGTTGTTTCGCGAGCAGGGTCCGCTCGAGCCTCGCCGGGGATTCCAGCTGCCTTACATTATATAGCAATATCTTACTGCGGTCAAGGAGGTCGGAATACATCTTGTCCTTGGCCTTTATATCGTAGCTAAGGCGCACCAGGGCCGTCTGCTGGAAGACATACACCAGCGCGACCATGGTCACTATAACTGTTGTCGACAAAAATTTGTATGTGCTCATTTAAAACCCCTAAACCCTTCTCGCGGCCCGCAGCTTCGCGCTCCGCGACCTCGGATTCTCCCCGATCTCCCCGTCCCCGGGGGTCAGGGGCTTCTTATTAAGAATATCCAAAACCTTATTCGCCTTGGCTTCCTTAAACTTGTTCTTTACGATCCTGTCCTCGAGCGAATGATACGAAATGACGCATATCGCTCCCGAGGAAGCCAACAGCCCTATCGCGTCATCCAGCGCTTTTCCGAGGGCCTCCAATTCGTCGTTGACCGCTATCCTCAGCGCCTGGAAAGTCCTCGTCGCCGGATGCACCCTCCCGTGTTTGCCTTTATAAGGGACGGCGCGCATGATGACATCGACGAGCTTGGCCGTCGTATCGATCCGGCCCTCCTTCCGCCGTTCGACGATCGCCTTCGCGATCCTGCGGCTGAACCTTTCCTCGCCGTATTCGTATATGATCCGGCTCAGATCGGCTTCAGGGTAGCGGTTAACCATTTCTTCCGCCGTCAATTCAGCCCCCTTGTCCATCCGCATATCCAGCGGAGCGTCGTAACGGAAGCTGAATCCCCTTTCGGCCTTGTCGAACTGCATAGAAGAAACGCCGAGATCCAACAAGATGCCGTCGGCTCTTTCGATATTCGATTTTTCAAAGATCGCTTTCAAGTCACCGAAGTTGCCTTGCATTAAAAGGATGTCAGTCTCCCCGAACCTCCTTAATCTCTCCTTAGCGATCTCAAGCGCTTCGCCGTCCCTGTCTATCCCTACCAATCTGCCGCCGGGGGTTATTTTCTCCAGTATCGCCTCGGCGTGTCCGCCGAGCCCGAGCGTGCAATCGACGATAGTCTTTCCCGGCGCCGGCGCGAGCGCCTCAATTACTTCTTTTAAAAGAACGGGCTTATGTATTATCTCCCCGCTAATTGCTTAGCCTTTCTCTTCCAGGTCCAGCAAATTCTCAGCGGTCTTCTCGAACGACGGCGCGGCGCCCTCGTAGTACTTGCGCCACTCCTCTTTCGACCATATCTCTATCCTGTTCGAGACGCCGACTATCATGACGTCCCGCTTTATCCCGGCATATTCTTTGAGGTACTGCGGGAGAAGGACCCTCCCCTGTTTGTCGCAGGTGATGTCGGCCGCGCCCGAAAAAAACAGGCGGTTGAATTTTCTCGAATCCGCCTTTGTGAACGACATCGACTTGAATTTTTGTTCCTGGGTCTTCCACTCCTCCTCGGTGAAGACGAAGAGGCACTTGTCCAGGCCGCGGGTGACGTAGAACTTTTCGGCGAACTGTTCCTTGAACACGTCGCGGAACTTGGAAGGTATGATGATCCTCCCCTTCCTGTCGATAGTATGTTCGTATTCGCCGTAGAACATCCGCCATCCCCCCGTAACCGTTTATAAAGAAATTAAAGGTTGTGGATCCCGAAATCTTAAAAAGGACCGGCTGGACCTTTTTCTCTTTGCCTTTCCCTCTCACGAGGGCTCCCCGACAAAGGCGAATTTGGAATCCACAACCTTATCCTCCACTTTGAACCACTTTACTCCACCTAACGATACAAAGTATATACCCTCCCTCCACCCTTGTCAAGGGAAAAAATTGCTATATGGCGGCAAATTCACGCAGCCATCCTGAATTAAGCCACGAACGGCGACTTGTCCTCTACGGGTCGCTGGCTCGCCCTGCGCGCTCGCTGCGCTTCGGGAAATTCTCGCTCTCCCTCGCTATTGCTCGGGAACCGTGCCCGCTCGAATTTCCCAATCCCTCCGAGGACAAAGATCACCGTTCTTGACGTACTTCCTGTGGATTTGCAATCGAGATTAGGCGAGTATTATGCGGGGTCTACGGCAGGACGACATGTCTTGACTTTTAAATATTCTTAATCCTAATTTCCGGTTAACTTTTTAAATCCAGAACCTTCCTTATCAATAACAGCAATATCCTTAAAATTTTTCGTAAAACAGAGGATTTTCGTGCTGTCTGGGGACCAAACAGGCTCACCTTGCATAGCTAAAACATCCTTTATTTTAATTTCTTTACCATCAACTACCTTATAAATACCAATTGGCCAACCACCCGACCATCTTCTATCACCATTTGGAGAGATAGCTGTAGGTTTTCCTAATTCTGTTTTTCCTAATAAGTTTCCATTAATATCTATCTGGCAGTACCCGCCTTTAATTAACCAAACCCAAAATTTATTGCCATCCGGATACCATGCCCCCTCCATTGCCCCATCCATCAACACCCTGTTCTCCGTACCATCAGAGTTAATAATCCATAGCTGGGAGGTAGAATATGTTTTGGTGAGTTTTTGTCTTGTCCCCCCTTTCCAAGTCTCCGATTCATAAAGGGAGTCGACTTCTCCTATGCTATAAAGAATCTTTGTGCCGTCCGGGGATATCCAGGCTTGGTGAACACCTACCTTATAGCTTCCGTTGACCAAGGCTGGTGAACCATCCAAATGCTTGGTTCTGTCTTTCTTGAAGAATATCATCTTAAAATCTGAGCCGTCTTTGTTCATAATATAGAGCCTGCCTCTGGTATCGACAAGGGCTATCTTGGTGCCATTTTTTGCCGAGGAAAGCTTCTCTATATCAAGCTCCTCTTTCTCGAAAGGCTTGATTAGCCTCGTCTTATCCGTATTGATGTTATAAGCGTAGACACCGGCCTCTCTCTTGACAAACACTTCGTCTGTTTGGTCGAACTGGGCGAAGATGCTTGATGAGCGTTTGTAGTAATCGGCTCTTTTTATATAGATTACTTCATCATTATTTAGCCAGTCCGGAGTAAAATAAAAGGTCAGGCTCTCATTGGCGCCGGCGGGAAAGGAGTCTTTGGCAATAGATTGACTGCAAAAAACTATAACGAATATAGAAATAAGCGATAAGAATAACATCGTTTTCATGAAATTTACCGTCCGGAGAATGGGGAGCCGCGCTCGGTGCGTTTGATGCCTTTGAGGGCGAGCTCGAGGATCGCTTCTGAATCGCAGAACTTCCTGGCGTCCTCTACGGAGATCTTCTTCTCGAGGCAGAACTTGGCGAGGCACTGGTCGAACGTCTGCATGCCGAAGAGGTTGCCCTCCTCGATATACTGCAGGAGCTCGTTCGTCTTTCCCTCCCTGATGAGGGAGGAGATCGTGGGGGTGAGAAGCATTATCTCGCAGGCGGGGATCCTCCCCTTTCCTTCTTTGATAGGGACGAGCCTCTGCGCGATGATGCCCTTAAGGAGCAGCGACAACTGCATCCTTATCTCTTCGTGCTGGTAAGGCGGATAAAAATTGACTACCCTTTCGACTGTCTGGGTCGCGTTGACCGAATGTATAGTCGATACGACCAACTGACCGGTCTCGGCCGCGTTCATCGCCGCGGTCATTGTATCCTGGTCGCGGATATTGCCTATGAATATGACGTCCGGACTCTGGTACATGACATGTTTAAGCGCATCGAGATATGACGGCGTGTCGATGCCGAGCTCCCTCTGCTCTATCAATGATCTCTTGTCGGTAAACGTGAACTCGATCGGGTCTTCGATAGTCACGACATGGCTGGGAAGGTTCTGGTTGATATATTCTATGATACTCGCAATGGTGGTCGACTTGCCGCTCCCGGTGGCGCCGGTCACGAGGATCAACCCGCGCTTCTCGACCGAAAGTTTCGTCAGGACTTTTGAGGGAAGGTTCAATTCATCGAACGAAAGTATCTTGCCCTTGATAAAACGGAAGACCGCGCCCGGCTTCCCGTCCTGGTGGAAGATGCTGCCCCTGAACCTGCCGATGCCCTCGACGTTCAACGCGAAATCTATCTCGCGATTGTCCTCGAAGGCCTTCTTCTGGCCTTCATTCAAGACCTCGTCGATCATCTTGCGTATATCTTTTTCGGCGAGGGGGTCCTGGCCCTGGGCCTTAAGCAGGCCGTCTATCCTAAAATTAATCGGGCTCCCGACCTTGAGAAAGATATCGGAAGCCCCCGTATCGACCATCGACCTGAAGATTGTCTTTATATCCATATAACCCCTGGATAAAATATCCTAAACGGCCTTGTCTTTGTTCTGCTCGACATATTCTTTTATCTTGTCGAGGAACGCCTTATCTATATCTGCGAACTTTATGCCCAGCCGGTACTTGCCGTCTTTGCCGGGGCGGCAATAACATACCTCGCCTTTTATCCTGGCAGGTTTCTCGGTCATGAATGCCGGGGCGTCCATATCGATCATCAACGCGGCGCCCTTGGGAATGAATATCGGGGAGACCGCCCCGATGCCGACGGCGCTTATATCTGCTATCACGGCTTTCTGCGGCTCGCGGAGGAACCTGATATTCCCCTTCCCTCCCGTATCCACATCGACCGTGAGAGTCGCGTTTATGCTTACGCGCGCGCCGGCGCGGCTTTCCATCCCCATCGGCATTTCCTTTTTAAAAAAATCGGGCAAGCCTGTAAGCCGAGTTTTGTCTCCTTGCGTTCTAACGCAAGGACGGTGGCCATCCATCTAGCCCCGCAGTTGCCTGCGGGATCATGCGGCCAACCCGCGCATCCACCCCTTGCGGGGACCGGGGCGAGCAACCCCGAAAGATGCGCCTATTTGGCCTTGCTCCGCGTAGAGATTGCCGCGTTTCACTTCTTCCCGGCGTTGAGGCCGTCAGGCCTCCCGCCTGGGATTGTTCGTCACTGTGGCTCTGATCCTGCCCTTACGGACGACGGGTATTACCCGCTACGCTGCTCTATGGAGCTCGGACTTTCCTCCCCCGTTTCCGGGAGCGGCCATCCGGCTTGCCCAAATCCGTTATTCTAAAAGAGCGATTCCTGTCCTATTGCCTTGTTCGCCAGCTTATCCGCCCCTTTATTCCCGGAGCGGTCTATACGGTTTATTTCAATTTTCTTGAATCCGCCGAGAAGGTGGCCTACCTGCCTGTATAATATCTTGAGGTCACCGTCTTTTATCTTATATTCCTTCTTTAACTGCTTCGCGAGAAGCTCGGAGTCCGTATTAATTATAACCTCGTCGGCCCTCAAAATCAAGGCCTGCTGGAGGCCGTATATCAGCGCCATATATTCCGCGACGTTATTAGTAGTCTCGCCGATATATTCCGAGATATTACTTACCGTCTCGCCTTTATCATTGAGGATGATTACGCCCACGCCCGACGGCCCGGGGTTGCCGTGGCAAGCCCCGTCTGTGAATATGGTCAGCCGTTTACGCATCTGCCTCGTTCTCGATATAAAGGATCCGCGCGCAGCTCTCGCAGGTCACTATCTTGTCCTTCATCTTTATCTCGTTTATGACCTGGGGCGGAAGGTTCATGAAACAGCCCTGGCACGAATTTCCCTTGACCGCGGCCAGCGCGACGCCGTCCCTGCCGGAGAGGACCTTCTCATAATGGGCGAGGACCTTCTTTTCGGCCAGCGCGGTTATATCCTTGCGCTGCGTCTCGAGGGCAGTGATCTCGCCGTCGAGCGAGGAGATCTCCCCCTCAATCGTCTTCTTGTCCTCGTTCAGGTGTTTCTCGGCGTCGGCGAAAAGCGCTTTTTCTTTCGCGAGGTCCTTGTTCAGGTTCTCCGCCTCTTCCATCAATACCAGTATCTCGTCCTCGACCCGCGAGTTGTCGGCCTTCTGCCCTTCGATCTCATGCTGCATCGTCTGGTATTCTTTGTTGGTCTTTAGCTGGTAGAGCTGGGCCTGCAGCTTCTTGATGCCGTCTTCCTTCGACTGGAGATCGAGCTCGCGCTGCTTGCGTTTCACCTGGTTGGCCTTTATCTTCTCCTCGATCGCCTTTACCGCGGCCTGCTCCTCGTTGCGGCGGACCTCAAGGTCCTGTATCAATTTCGGCTTGGCCTGCCTGTCCCTGCGCAGGCTGTAGAGCCTGCTGTCGAGGGCCTGCAATTTGATAAGATGGACGAGCTGTTCTTCGACGTTTACCTTCTGCATACGGCCTTTCTGCGTTCGGTAAAGTGGCTATGGTGGGCGATAAAGGATTCGAACCTTTGACCTCCACAATGTGAATGTGGCGCTCTAACCAACTGAGCCAATCGCCCGTCTTTAGCTCACTGGTGAAAATGGTGGGCCCAATAGGACTTGAACCTATGACCCGCTGATTATGAGTCAGCTGCTCTAACCAACTGAGCTATGGGCCCGGTAGATTCACGAAAAGCGAATAACTATGATACTATTTTGGGGGGCTTTTAGCAAGCCCTAAATACGGCCTTAAAACGGCGCGACCCTTATCGCCCTTACAGGGCGGACCGGGCATTTGTTCTGGCATGCCCCGCATCCTACGCAAAGGTTCCCGTCGACAAGCGGCCTTAACACTTCGACGCCGTTTATGGTCTCCCTCTTTAATTTTATGGCCTTTTCGGCCACCGGGCAATGCTCCTCGCAGACGACGCATTGTTTGTTCCCGGCCCAGGCGATGCATATCGAACGGTCGACCGCCGCGAGCCCTAACCGCGTCTCATGCTTTACGTCCAATGAGACGCCGCGTATGGCCCCGGTCGGGCAGGTCCTGCCGCAGAGCGTGCAATTGTATTTGCAATATCCTATCTCAGGGACGAGCTGCGGCGTCCAGACGCCCTCTACGCCCGACTGGAATGAGACCGGTTGGAGCCCGTTCGTCGGGCAGACCTTCATGCAGTTGCCGCACCTCACACAGCGGTCTATGAATTCGCTCTCTTCCAGCGCGGCAGGCGGCCTTATCACTTTCCTCTCTCTCCCGGAACGCAGCATGTCGAACTTAAAACCCAAAGAAGAGACGGCCAATGACGACAGGAGCAGGAAATCCCGCCTGGTTATCCCCTCTTTTTCCGCCGGCCCGGCTTCGGCCCCGCCGGCATTAATTTTGGCCGGCTTGCCCTGAGCGAAGCCGAAGGGCCATTCGAAGCGGGTGATATTAGCGGGGCAATCGTAGAGGCAATCCATGCAAAGGACGCACTCGCCCTTCGAATAACCCGAATCGTCCCTTATTGCGCCCATCCGGCAGATGCTTTTGCATTTTTTGCAGTTCTTGCATTCTTTGACCGTCCGCCCCAAGAGGGCCGCTTTCGCGGTAAGCGCGTATATGGCCCCGAGGGGGCAAAGCGACCTGCACCACAAGCGCGGGATAAAAAGCGCGAGCCCGCATATTACGGCGAAATACATAAAAATGGGAAAAGAGTGCGAGAAGAAATGCGGGTTTACACCCGGCGTGACGATGGGGATGAGGTTAAGCGAGACGAACCTCGCGAATATGACCAGCGGGTCGAATACCCATGCCAGTTGAAGACCCACCGCCGCGGATACCGCTATCGCGGCAAGGATAAAGAATTTTGGTTTTCGGGCTTTCGCGTTGACCGTATCTTTCTCTTCTCTTTTCAAATAGCCTTTTCTGCGTAGCCAACCAACGAGGTCTATCGTCGAGCCCAGCGGGCACATCCATCCGCAGAAAAACCTCCCGAATATCAGGGTGAGCGCGAGCATCGCGACGGCAAAGATCGTCCCGGCTAACAAGACCCTTTCGCTCAGCGAGATGAAGAACATGATGAGCGGGTCCACCTTAAATGGAAGATGGGATAATGACGGTTTGCTAAGGGAATACGTTATTGGTAAAAAAATATAAATAAAGAAGGAAAGTGAAAAAAATTGAACTATTTTCCTTGCTATCACCCATCTTCTTGCCATATGCTTATGCCGTTTGACCTTGTTCCTGTTTAGGTTATCTTATGGCCTGTCTGGCATTCAGAATCCTGCATCCTCCGCCGCAATTATCATATTCCGCACAAACACGGCAATCCTGACATAAATCATTATTCCGGAAGGAACTGGCTTTTTTATGTTCGGCTAATTCGGAAAAACCGGTTTTGAAAAGATTCCCCAGGATCTCAGGATTCTGCTCGCAAGTCCTTAGATTCCCTAAGGGATCTATCACCCACTTGTTCTTTCCGCATACACATGTCCCAAAATTAAGGCTCGGATACCTGCTATGGTCTATGCGGCAGGACTCAACCGGGATTGTGATGTTTACCGGAAAATTTAATTCTTTAGCCTTCTTATCTGCGATATGCAGGACATCTTCGAGATCTTCTTTGGTTATCTGGCAATCAGGCATGTTTTCCAGGCCGCGGCCTCCAGGCACAAACCGGTTTAAAGAGATTGAATCGGCCGAGAAAGCAAAGGAAAGGTCGATTATTTCCCCGATCTCCGACTTATTGTATTTAGTTATCACTGCGGATATATTAAGCCTCGCTTTATGTTTCTTAACCGCCAGGATCGCGCTTTTTACCTTATCGATGCGGTCATTTTGGCTCAAATAAGCGTACGAATCCTCCCTTGCGCTTGCGAGGGATAATTCAAAATAATTTACGCCGTTATTTACCAGCGCCCTCACCGTGCCTTCGTCCAGCAAGATCCCGTTCGTGGCAATCCCTAATTTGATTTTCTTTTGATTCAGGAAGGACGCGATCTCGATGAGATAGGGGCATAATAGCGGCTCGCCGCCGGCGAAAGTGACCCCGGCCGGCTTGATCTCTGAAAGGACCTTTTCGAATAATTTCTTGCTTTCGGAAAGAGGCAGCTCTCCCTGCGGATATTCCTTATTTTCTTTCCAAACATTATAGCAATACAGGCAATTATTATTACAGCGCGGGGTTATTTCATAGATGAGAAATAAACTACTCATTCTCCAGATCTGCGATCAGCTCATTAAGGCGGGGAAAAGCCGTTTTGAATTCCTCGAGGGCCTTTTTAGTTTCAAGGTATTTCCGGTCTATATCTTTGTAATAAATCTCCTGTTCCTTGGTAACCTTTTCTTCTTTCTTCCTTAATTCGTATTCAGAATGAGATTTTTCGACGGCCGAAATAAATTCATCCATTAAATCCCCGGCATCATCCGAGGGCTTAAGCGGCAATTGAAAATGATAATAACCGTATTTCTTTCTAATAATATCAAAAGCATATACGCCTTCCACGTCTCTCTGGACATTAGCTAATGCCTGCTGAAATTCACTATCGTTAATCTTTCCTTTTCCTTTCAATTCAATCAATTTATCCACTTTAATCTCCAAATCATCAAGCATGTTATCTTGTACAGCGCTACCGGGAATTATCATACGACTCATAGTAAAAGACCCCATACAAAAATTATCAATCCTATAACTACAAATCTTATCCAGAAGATCGATCTCCTGAGCGGAAATCATCTCTCCTTTGACTTTCTTCAAATTAGAAATATTAATCCGTAATTCCTTATGTAAACTCACGTACTGCTCTTGAGAAATTGAATTCCTATATCCTCTCTTCCAGCGCTCATCCTTGCCTTCCTGTCCTGTTCGTCTTGGTTTTATCTGGTCCAGTTTCTTCCAAAAAGCTTTGAAATCTTTCCATTCAAGAGTGCTGCAAAGAACGGCTGTCGAGTTGAGCGGCTGCGAGATCTTCTTCTGTTGGCTGGAAGCCGAAAGTTCATCTTGACGGGCATAACTCGAACCTCCAAATGAAAGAAAACCCAGCATAAGCAGTAACGAACTCAAAAAAAGACTACGGCGTTCGATCTTGTTTAATTTATGCGGGCGAATTCCCAGGGTAAACAGAATATAGGCAGCTGCAACAGCAAATAAAACCACGGCTATTTGAAATGATTTCACGTGGTATTCTCCTCACCTAACCCTAGCCCCATCTCTAAGAATGTCTTCAGTTTCTTGGAACGTATGGGATGGCGTAATTTGCGCAGCGCCTTCGCCTCTATCTGCCTTACCCTCTCGCGGGTGACGTTGAATATCGAACCCACTTCTTCAAGGGTGCGCGGGCAGCCGTCGCCTATCCCGAAACGGAGCTTCAGGACCTTCTTCTCCCTTTCGGTGAGCGTCGTCAGGACATCCTCAAGCTGTTCCTTCAGCATCGAATAAGCGGTCGCGTTAGCCGGCGATATCGCCCTCTTGTCCTCTATGAAATCCCCGAAGTGCGTGTCGCCTTCGTCGCCTACCGGCGTCTGCAGGGATATCGGCTCCTGCGCTATCTTTAAAATGCCGCGGACCTTCTCAGTAGCCATTCTCATCGAATGCGCGATCTCTTCAGGCAGCGGCTCGCGGCCGGTCTCCTGCACCAGGTTGCGCGATACGCGTATGAGCTTGTTTATCGTCTCGGTCATATGGACAGGGATGCGGATGGTGCGCGCCTGGTCGGCGATCGCGCGGGTTATCGCCTGCCTTATCCACCATGTGGCGTATGTGGAAAATTTATATCCCCTCTCGTATTCGAACTTATCGACCGCGCGCATGAGCCCGATATTTCCTTCCTGGATGAGGTCGAGGAACGAGAGCCCCCTGTTCGTGTATTTCTTCGCGATCGAGACGACAAGCCTTAAATTGGCCTCGACGAGTTTCTTCTGCGCGCTCTCGAACTGCCTCTCGCGCCTCCTTATATAAGCTATGCGGTCCTTTATCTTGAGCAGCGGCTCGCCGAAATCCCTTATTACCTGGCGCTTCCTCTCCTTGAGCCCGGATATCTGGCCGCGCGAACTCTTGCCGCTCAACCTCATGACATCCCTGTCGATCTTCTCTATCTCATACAGGAGGTACTTCATCTTCGCGGCGAGGTCTTCCACGACCGAGGTAGAGAACCGGAACTCCATCAAAAGCGGCACGAGGTTGGTGGTCTTTTTCGCGCCGCGCAGCCTCTTCATCAGCCGCTGGATCTTCTTTACCACCTTCTCGATCTTGTCGTTAGGGTCTATATCCACGACCTCGTCTATATTGACCTGCCTGGCGAGGATATCGTTAACGAGCCGCAGGACCTCTTTCCTGCAGAAACAGCATTCGAAGACCGACTCCCGAAACCGCATCTCGGCTTCCTTGATCTTCTTGGCGAGTTCCAATTCCTGCTCGCGAGTCAAGAGCGAGATCTGCCCCATCTGCTTAAGGTACATCCGGACCGGGTCTTCCATCTGGGCCATGCGCGGGATCTCCTCCGCCTCGGGTTCCGGCTTATGGACCTTCTCCTCTTCCTCCTCGAGGCCCTCCTCCTTGAGCTCCTTCTCCTCGTCGGCGTCGATTATCTCGATCTTCTCCTTGTCGAGGACGGCAAAGATCTCGTCGATGTCCTCGGACGAAGTGACCTCTTCCGGCAGCAGGTTATTGACCTCCTCAAAAGTGAGGTGCCCTTTCTCCTTGCCGAGCGCTATAAGCTTCTCGAGGCCTTTTATCCTCTTCCTTATATCGGCCTTCTTCGCTGTCTTCTTAGTCGTCTTCTTCACGGCCTTCATCTCCTTGCGAAATCCTTTTGGCATTTTACCATGCCGCTGTATTCCGCGACCAGCTGGGTGACCCGTTTCTCGTCGCCCATCATCTGCGCTGCCTTTATCAAATTCTGCAGTTCCGATAGCCTCGACTTCGAGTTACTGCACCTCATCCATCTTATGCAATCCGCGAGGTTCTTGGGCTTGTCTTTAATATCATCCGTGAGGCTCGTAGCTTCAGCTATAAGCGCCGTCAGTTCGCTCTCCGCGAGCTTATTTATCAACTGGACCGGCTTGAAAGATTTGCCGTCCCCGTATGAACTGAAGATCTCTTCCGCTATTTTCCGCGTCCCCTCGTCCGTAAAATCCTCGGCCTTCAAGGTCTCCTTGACCTGGGCGATCGTCTCGGGGTCATCGAGCATCAGCCCTATTATTATCTTCTCGGCCATCGCCGCCTGGGACTTCCCGGCCGACGAAGAGATCTCTTCCGAAGGCTCGTATTCGCGGTCCGGCCTGACCTTCTTTAACTCCGAAAGCAGCGCCCCTTCGCTTACCTGCAGCCTCTCGCTGAGCCTTTTCACATATTCGGATTTCAGGACCGCGTCGGCCACCTTCGCGATCGTCGGCAGCATCTCGGCGCACATCTTCGCCTTATCCGACGATCTCTTCGCGTCGTATCTAGCGGAGAGGACGCCCAATTTATAATCAAAAAGGTCCGCGGCCCCGGCTATCAGCGAATCGAACTCCGCGGCGCCCTTGCTCCTCACGAACGAGTCCGGATCGAAGCCCTTCGGCAGCGTCGCGACCCTGACCTGCATCCCCTCCTGCAGGAATATATCGAGGCCGCGCAGCGATGCCGCTTCCCCGGCCGAATCGCCGTCGTAGAGCATGACGACGTTCTTGGTGTATCTCTTTATCAGCCTCGCCTGGAGTTCGGTAAGGCTGGTGCCGAGAGAGGCCGCTATGTTCATTATCCCGTTCTGGTACGGGACCAGGAAATCGAGATAACCCTCGACTATTATGCAGAAATCCTTCTCCTTTACCGCCTGCAACGAAAAATTAAACCCGTAGAGATGCCTGCTCTTTATATATACTTCCGTCTCCGGGGAATTTATATATTTCGGCGTCGAATTGTCCAGCACCCTCGCCCCGAACGCCACGACCCTGTTCTTGATGTCGAATATCGGGAACATTATCTTGTTGCGGAACCTGTCGTAATGGCCGCCGCCTTCGCGCGGCATGACAAGACCGGCGCGCTCAAGGAGCTCGATGCTTACCTCTTTGCTCTTCGCGAAATTTATAAGCCCGCTCCAGTCGTCAGGCGCGAATCCCAGCTTGGCCTTCGCGATAACCTCATCGCTTACGCCGCGTTCCTTGAGGTAAGAGGCGGCGCGCCTGCCGGCATCAGTCCCTGAAAGCATCGACGAATAAAAAGAGGCCGCCAATTCGTTCAGCTTATATATCTGGAGGGCGTATCCGCTCGTCTCGAACTGCGCCCGGGTAAAACGCGGCAATTCTACGCCCGCCTTTTCCGCGAGCGTCCTGACCGCTTCCGGGAAGTCGATATTCTCCATCTTCATCACGAAACCGAAGACGTTGCCTCCGGCTCCGCATCCGAAGCAATGGAATATCTGTTTCGAGGGGCTGACCATAAAGGACGGGGTCTTCTCTTTATGGAAAGGGCAGTTCGCCTTATAGTTCCTTCCGGCGCGCCTTAACGGGATGTAGCTCCCGACTATCTCGACTATATCGGCTTTGCTTTGTATCTCTTCTAAGACCTGTTCCGAGAACGCCATTACGCTAACGGCTTATCCTTTCGAATCCCGAACAACCGATGAACTCGATCTTATCCTCTTTCGCGACCTTGTCGAAAAGTAGGTTCAAGCCGAGGTTATCGCTTGAGATATGCCCGGCTATCACGATATTCAGGTGGCCTTTCTGGACATTCTTGAAATGCTCTTCGCCCAGGTGCATGCAGATTATCGTCCCGACGCCCGCGGCCTCGAGTTTCTCGAACATATCCTTCGGCCCCTCGGTCCCGCCGGTCATATCCACGAATATCCTGCCCGGCCTGTTCTTCGGCTCGCCGAAAAGTATCCTCGGGCCGGCGTTGCGTTTCGCCGCGTTCCTGTATTCCGGTATCTCCCTCAATATCTCGACCACTTCGGCCAATACTTCGGGTTTTTTGCCGTCAAAGATCTTCTGGAGATAGCTCGTGACATGGTTATCGGCCGGCGTATGGATGCACATCATCGGGATCCCGAGGAGTTTCGCGGCGTCGACCGCCCTCGTGTGGTTCCCGGCCAATACACGGCGCTCGACTTCCTTTATCCTGTCCCTCATGAGCCCTTCGGCGGTATTT
This sequence comes from Candidatus Omnitrophota bacterium, assembly GCA_041653595.1. Lineage (NCBI taxonomy): Bacteria > Pseudomonadati > Candidatus Omnitrophota > Candidatus Omnitrophota bacterium. The sequence goes on from JBAZFB010000014.1 coordinate 21,754, forward strand.
ATGGGAATGCCGAATTTGTACCAGATATCCGGCTGCATGTTCATCACTTCGTAAAAATTGGCCAGCGCGCTCCCCTCGGGATGATGCGCGAGCACGAGGTCTATCTTCTTGCCTTTTTCGTTCAACCTGTCGGCGAGCAATACCTCGCCGACTTCCATATCCACTCCGACAAGCGCTTTCTTTATCTCTGCCGAGCCCGCGCCGTTCAATACGCGCGTGTCCGCGTAGGGATTGGTAAGTTTTTCCTTATCGAAAAATTCTTTGTCCTTCTCCTTAAGCGACTCGTATTCTTTCCTGACCCTGGCGAGCGCCTTCGCGATCGCTTCCTTGCCGCGCGGGTCGGCGGCCATACCTTCCTTTACCGCGAAATCATATAATTTAGATAATTTCAATTTACCCTCCTGTGGTCTTATCGAAAAATGAGTTGTTTACTTCACCTTCGGAAGAGCTTTTGCGATTTCCGGGGAAGTCCTCGCTACGACCTGATATACGTTGGGCGCTATCTTCGCTACGTAGGGACCTGTCAGGGAACGCTCCTCGACCGACTTTACCAGGTAATCGACCCGGATGATGCCGAAGAACATGAAGAGCAGGCTCATCAGGACCGCGCCTCGGAATAAGCCCACCAGGAACCCGCCCCATTTATCTATCTTGTCGGCGAAAGCCAGCTTGACTATCTTGGTCAAGCCGAGGCTTACTAATTTCAAACTTAACATAGACAGTAAAATTAGTATTAAAAAAGTAGCTCCGTCGACATATTCCTGCGGGAGGGCCATGGTGGAATTAATGCGGCTTCCGATCAAGGAATAGAACTTGATCGAAAAAAAGAGGCCCATCAGGACGCCTATTATCCTGAAGAGCTCTTCGGAAAGTCCGTTACGCGCTCCAATATAACTCGTTCTAAATAAAAGGATTACGATCAGGACATCGACCCAATTAATACGCTGGAAAACTTCTGGCAAGATAATTCTCCTGATATTTGTAACCAAGTATATCACATAGGGTTAGAATTGTCAAGGCGGGGAAAATCGCTTTAATTTCTTTGATTACGGCATATTCGATAGGACATAAACAAGGACGTTTACTCCTATCTTGAAGGAATTTTCTATACCCTCTTCTCCGGCGCCTTCTCCGGAACCGATACCGGGGCCTTGGTTAGAAAGCTTTCCGAAATTATGACTTTGGGTCGGGATGTATCTTGTCCCGGGCCATCTGCCTCCATCCGCTTCCGTCCAACCGTCGCAAACGTCGCCGGTCGCCAGATAATAAACGACCATCCTATCGCCGTAATAGATCGCGTACCCTTCCGGCGGTAAATTTTTATATAAACCATCCGGCAGCCTATCGCCTTTAAAATCATAAAAAATATGATATATCGGGTGGCTCATCGGGACTTTTTGAAACTCGGAACCGGGAAGGATCTTTTTCATCTCTTTGTAAAGCGAGTCTTCGAAAGCTCCGCCTTTCGCATTATCGTTGACGATGAATAAAAAGCCGCCGCGCTTAAGATACTCCCGGATGGTATCCGCATCGTCCTGCGTAAAACTAAAAGCTTGATGGCCATTCATATATATCAACGGGTATTGAAATATCTTTCCCTTATCCCCAAAATTGATGGGCTGCTGGTCGATGGAAACTTTGATTTTCGTCCTCCTGCCGAACTCGTTCATTAAGTTCGGGATCGTCGAAGGGTCGTTATCCCAATCGGAGTAGGTAGAGATGGGAAAGGTGAAAGTGCCCTTTATCGAACCGCCGCTTCCGCTTACCTGGGCCTTTGAGGAGAAATCCAGCGTCGCGCGGGAGGATCTCGGGGATATCGCCTCTTTGCGCTCCCCCGTTTTCATCTCCCCGGGCACCAGCTCGGGGGTTTTGGCAATAGCCGGAGCCGGAAGTTCGAGAGGCCTGTCGACCGCGAGGGCTTTTTGTTCCGGCGTGGTTATCTCTTTCGTCGGCGAAGTGGCCGCCAACTGCGGCATTTTTACTTCCGGCTGGAACTTAGCGGTCCGCTGGATACTGACATTTTTTGTGGACAGTATTTTTCCTTCAAAGAACGTCTCTTTTGGCTGGGGCTTCATTACAATTATATGTCCAATGACCAGTAATACCGCTATATGGACAAACAGCGACACTGCAAAACTGCCGGATTTCTTGACCGTTTCCGGTATCGGCGCTCCCTGCTTTAATACCTTAACCTCTTCTGGCATCATCGTTCCTCGCTTTGATCTTTTACTTGTTGCTGATCTTTAAAATACGCTCTTCGGGAACAAGAAAAGATACCGACTTGATCCTCGCCGCGGCGCAGGCGTTTAAAACGTCTACTACCCTTTCATGCGAAACATCCGGGTCAGCGAATATTATGACCGGCTGTGTTTCGAATATCTTGGTCAGATCGGTCAACATCCCTACCAATTCGGGAAGGTCCTTTGATCCCGGGTCGCCGTATTGTTTCTCATTCACCATCACGCTGCCGTCCGACAGGACATTTACTATTACATCTTCCCCGATCTTTGCCTGTGTCTTGCTCGACACCGCTGGAAGATCTATGTTCAGCTGGGCCTCAGGCGCGGTGAAGCTGGAAGAACACATGAAGAATATCAGCAGAAGGAACACGCAGTCTATCATCGGCGCCATCTGGAACCCGGGCTCTTCGTTACCGCCCTTAAAAAATCTCATTTTCCCGCCTCATTTTTTTGGCTCTTCCTGATAGGTAGCAAACGATATATCCCAGATCCCGGCCGCGGCGCAGGCGCTCAAAACATCGAGGACCCTGCTATGCGGGACAGTCTTATCCGCCCGTATTACTATCATTTGTTTTATTCCGGTCCCGGACAATACGTTCGCGAGTTGTTCGGGCTCGTATATACCCTGGTTCATGATTATCGCCCCGTCAGCTTTAATATTTATTGAGACCTTCTGTTCCGCTCCTTCAGCGGCCCGGGATTGGTCCGCGACCGGCAATTGTATGCTTTCGACCGATTCCAATTGATGGAAATTGGATACGCACATGAAATATATCAGCAACAGGAATACGCAGTCGATCATCGGCGCCATCTGGAACCCGGGCTCTTCCTGCTCTCTTTTTGTGAATCTCATCTCTTTATCCCTTTGTCTTTCCGGCCAGCATCAGCGCGACCTCGCTGGCGTTTATCTCTATCTCCGTGGTTATCTCATTGGCCCTATTACGGAAATAAAAATAGAAAGCCATGACCGGGATACCTACGATCAACCCGAACGCGGTCGTGATAAGGGCTTCGGAGACGCCTTTGGCCAATAACGTCGGTTTGCCCAACCCCGACTGGAAGGCGATTACATTGAATGACGCGATCATGCCAAAAACTGTCCCGAGCAGGCCGAGCATTGGCGAGATCGTGCCTATCGATGAAAGGTAGCCTATCCTCTGCTGGAGACTCGTGGCTTCCTTGACGCCGACCATCGCCATGGAATCCTGGATGATCTGTAATTCCTGGCCGCTTTTTTCGAGCCCTGCCTGGATGACATTGGCCAGGAAACCTTTTCTCAGGGCGCCTAAATTTTTTGCCCCCTGTATATCCCCGCTCTTTATCGCCGTCTTGACCGCCGCCAGGTAATCGGCCGGCATCATTGCGGATTTGCGCAATACAATGAACATTTCTATTATCAGGGCCACCCCGAAGACCGAACATAATCCGATCGGGGGCATGCACCAGCCGCCGGCGACCCATGTATCCCATAATGTCATGGCTTTCGGCGTAGCCGTGGCGGCGGCATCTTCCGCCATCGCGGAAAACGCGAATAAAACCATTTCCGACAACAATGCAAAACCGAAAATCCTTACCGCATTTCTACGTGGCATCTTTCTTCCTCCCTTTTTCCAGTTTCTCCAGTTTAGCCTTCGATTTTCCGGCGAAATCGCTTTTAGGAAATCCGGCTATTATCTCCCTGTAAGTTACCAGCGCCTTTTCGTCTTCACCTAACTTCTCATAACACTCTCCGCTTTTAAATTTAGCATCCGCGACCAGATCACTTCTATCATAATAAAGCACCTCTACCCGTAGATAATCGACCAAAGCCTGCTCGTATGCGCCCAGGGCAAAATAGGATTCCGCGCTTCCGTAATAGGCGCCGGGACGGTTTGATTCATCTTTTGAACGTATCACCGCGTCGTAGATCTTGATCGCATTATCATGATCGCCTTTCCCGGATAAAAGAGCCGCTAAGTTCATCCTGGCCTTATTTACCGATCTGGCGTCCGGATAATCGCCGATGTAGCTATTATACAGTTCTATCGCTTTAGGGGTATCTCCCATTTTTACCTGGCAATCGGCTGCCTTAAAATAAGCCTCCTCGCCCCAGCTTAACCCCCCGTATTTTTGAATAGTATTTAAATAAAGCGGGTAAGCTTGTTCATATTTTTTAGCGAGATAATAATCCTGCGCCGTACGGAAAGAATCCGGCGCCTCTATCCTGAACCTGTCTATATTCGTTAACGGCACGATTATGACCGCTTTTTGCCCGGAGACCTCTATGCTTAATCCGTACCTGTCCGTCTTTAATATAGAACCTCTTATAACGTTGCCGTTCTTTAATATGATCTCGTCCTGCGCAAAAGATGAAGCACAGATGAATAAAAAGCAGATAAATAAGGGCTTAAAAAGCAATCTAAATTTCCTGGCTGTCATCGCTTTATCGCCTTTAACCTTTCCCGCGCCTTTTTCGCTTCTTCGGTTTTAGGGTAATTGGCTGCGAGTTTCTCGTATAAAGCTCTTGCTTCCTGCCTGTTTTCCAGTTTTTCCTGGCATTCTCCGGCCTTAAGCAGGGACTCGGCGGCCAATTCTTCGCGATTCGAATATAGTATGGCAACGCGCTGGAAGCTTGGCAATGCCTCGGCATATTTCTTTTGCAAAAAATAGCTGTCGCCTAATTTAAAGAGGGCCTCGGCGGATGTCTCATCCTTGTAATTATCTACGACATCTTTATAATATTTGACCGCTTCGCTAAGGATATCGCGGCTATAATAGGAATTCGCGATCCCTAATTTGGCCCTGCTTGCGTATTTTGTATCGGGATATCTGGATATTAATTCGCTGAAATCTCCGATCGCATCCCGCCATGACTTTAATTTCAGGTAGGCTTGGCCCCTCCCGAATAAAGACACTTCGGTAAGCGCGTCATCTTTATATTTGGTCAATATATCGTTGTAAAATTTAACGGCTTCCGGTCCATTATTCGCTTCGAGCAAGACTTGGCCGATGATATAAGCGGCATTTCCGGAGGGAGGCGTATCGGAAAAACCGTCATATGACGACAGTAATTTCTGCACGGTCTTGGCGGCATCCGGCGAATTTCCGGAAATAAGGTACAGGTCTGCGAGGCAACTGTATAATTCCGCCAAGATGGCCTTTTGTTGGGAATGTTTTTTCGCTAATTCCTCAAAAGCCGCGATCCCTTCACTGTATTTCTTCTGGTTCAAATAGATATCGTAGATCCTGCCTATGACTTCAATGGCTAAAGGACTGGTCGGGTTCTTATCCAGGAAAATTACCAGCTCGTTCAACGCCTCCTCCCGTTTTGCGGAATAGAGATAACTTACGCTGAGCCGGTACGAAGCGGCTTCTATCGCTTCGCTTTGGGGGTATCTCTCGACCAGTTTCTTATAATACTCGGCGGCTTGGGCGTATTGCCTGTTATTAAAATATATATTCCCGATCTCATACGTAGCGGCCGGCGCCAATTTGTTTTCCGGATAGCTCTCTATGAATTTATTAAAATAGGCCAGCGCTTCACCGGACTCTCCCGATTTGGAATAACACCACCCTATATTATAGATCACATTATCTATATACTCCAACTTAGGGAACTTCTCTTCGATCATCTTATAGAGCTTCAGCGCTGAGGCATAATTATTCTGGGTCGCGAAGACATACGCCAACCTGAAAGCGAATTGCGGCGCTGACGGCCCGTCCGGATACGTCTTTAGATATTCCTTATAGGCCTCTTCCGCCTTAGCGTAGTCATTAAGGCTAAAGTAGCATTCCCCTAATCTCGACAGGTTCTTTTCGATAGACCCGGCGTCTTTGGATTCCGCAAGCTGCTTTTTATAAAATCCTATCGCCTCTTTGTATTCTCCCCTTTCATAAAAGGATTCTGCTATGAAGAAATTTACATCAAGTTTTTGCGCCCCCTTCGGGTCAAGGCGCGCGTAATCTTTAAATGCCTGGACCGCCTCGTCGACCTTTTTTTGTTTTAAATAAGCGATGACCAACAGGTGGCGCACGTCTTTTATCGACTCGCTTCCGGGGTATCTTTCCAGAAAATCCTCGCATACTATCCGCGTCTCATATATTTTGCCCTGTTCATAATAAGCCAGCCCCATTTGATACCTGGCGAGTTCTTCCAAATTTGTTTTTTCCCCGAAGATCTCGCTCTTGGGTCTTACATTGCGGAAAAATTCCACCGCCTTGGGATAATTCTTGACCTTAAACGCGATCTCGCCCAGGTTAAAACAGGCGTCGTTTCCCATCCTTGAGTCCTTGGGGATCGTCTTGAAAGTATCCACTGCCTTTTTATATTTTCCCTGCTCTTTATAGATACTGGCCAGCATGAATTTGGCGTCTAAGGCCCTCGGATCGGCCGGATAACCTTCGATCATTTTTTTAAAAAATGTGGCCGCTAAATCCAGTTTATCCCGCTTGTAATAAACACATGCCCTGCTAAAGATCACATCGGGGACCCTGGACCGGTCTTTAGATAATGCGGCGCTATAGAACGAATCCGCCAGATCATCTTTTCCCATCCTTAAATAACATTCCGCCAATCCAAACTGGACTTTCGGCATCAAATCTTTCAAATATGAAAAGTCTTTGTTGATCCTATTAAAATTCGCTTCTGCACGCTGGTATTCGCCGGTTTCCAAAAAAGCGAAGGCCTGGTCATAAATGGCATACGGGAGAAATTTGCTGTAAGGATATTTATTTATTAAGACCTGGAAAGTTTTAACAGCGCTGTCGAATTCGCCGTTATTTAAAGATTTTTCTCCTTGGGAAAATAACTCGCTGTCTGTTTCGGCGCCTGCTGAATTCATGGAACTGAATATCGTGAAAAAAATCAATATCGCAGATAAAAAGAATTTTACCATTCCCAATCGATAGTTCCATCCTCTTTTTCTTTTGGCGTCTCTTCCTTCGGCGCCTCTTCCTTCTTAACTTCCTCTTGAGAGACCGTCGATTGTGTTATTCCTCCGCCAAGGATCCCCACTTCCACATCGTCCCATAATATAACGCCCGAGCTTCCCGGAGAGGCTACAAATTCTAAAGATACGCGTCCATTTACCGCATTTTCCGGGGCACTTCCTTGAACGGATATCAGATGCCAGGTATCAGGCGACATATTACTGTCAAAATGCGGGCTCCGTACCACCAGGTCATTCAACACGGCCCCGTTGGTATTCAACCATTCTATTTTTACGAGACCGTAAGAACTGCCTTTAAGGCGGTCTTTACTCGGGGTATACATATAACAATTGATTTGGTAGGTCTTTCCTTTTTCTATAGGCGCCGCAAAATTTTGATATATACCGCCGATCGCCCACGACTTAAATGAGTATCTGCCGCTATGCGCGGCCAGTTCTGAACGCTCGCTGTTTTGGTGGAACCATCGCAACCAATACCGGATAGCGTCGTAATCTCCGGCCGCGCCGGGATTTTTGTTCCCCAGGGTCTCTTCGAAACTGCCATTTAGGATAAGGTTCTCTGCGGAGGAGGAGGCGAGAAAAAAGGAAAGATAGCACAAGGTGATCAAAAATATCTTAAAATAACTCTTTGGCATATTCACCGCCTATTTGACTAAATATACCACACAAAACAAGAAAAATAAAGGCAAAAAATAAGGTCGCGGTTGCCCACGAGGGCATTATTTTTATTCGTTATCCATGTTCGGCCTATTCTGGGATTATTTTTTCAGGACTTCCTTGAATTTCTGTGTAAGTGCAGGGACGATCTCGTTTAAATCGCCTACTATGCCGTAGGTGGCAACTGTAAATATCGGTGCTAGAGGGTCCTTATTTATCGCGATGATGATATCCGAGGACGACATGCCGGCCAGATGCTGTATCTGCCCGGATATGCCGCAGGCAAAATATATCTTCGGGCAGACGGTCTTTCCTGTCTGGCCCACCTGGTGCGAGTACGGTATCCATTCGGCGTCAACGGCCGAGCGCGAGGCGCCGACAGCCCCGCCCAATACCTTCGCCAAGTCTTCAATGATCTTGAAATTTTCCGGCTTTCCCAACCCCCTGCCGCCAGAGACGATTATGTTCGCCTCGGTGAGGTTAGCCGTAGTTGATTCCTCTTCTTTTATCTCCAGCAATTTCGTGCGGGAATCGTAAAGGTTTCCCGGATAACTCTTCTTTACTACCTGGCCGGCCCTAGCCTTGTCGACAACGGCTTCCTTGAAGACCTTGTGGCGGACCGTCGACATCTGCGGCCGGTAATTCTCGCAGACGATCGTTGCCATGATATTCCCGCCGAACGCCGGGCGGGTCTGCAAAAGCAATTTCTTCTCTTTGTCGATGGCCAATCCGGTGCAATCCGCGGTCAGCCCTGTATAAAGTTTCACCGCGACGCGCGAAGCGAGTGACCTTCCGATAGAGGTCGCGCCGTAAAGCAATATCTCCGGCTTGAATTCTTTTACGAGCTCGACGATGACATTGGTATAAGGCTCGTCCATGTAATTTTTGAGTTTCGGGTCCTCGACGAGATATACCTTATCCGCGCCGCGGGAGAATAACTCATGGGTTTTGCTTTCCATGCCGTCGCCGATCAGGATGCAGGCGAGCTCTGTGCCGAGGTCATTGGCGAGCTCCCTGCCTTTTCCGAGGAGTTCGTATACGACGCTCTGGACATCCCCCTTCTTCTGCTCGGCGAATACCCAGACGCCCTTGTAAGCGCTAAGGTCCGCCTTAGGCTCGACCTTACAGGTGGTAAGCTCTATAGCCTTGAACTTGCACGTCGCCACGCAGGCGCCGCAGAGCGTACACTTCCCGAAATCTATGACGGCCTTCTTATCCTGCATGGTTATCGCGGCGAACGGGCAGCTCTTGACGCACAGCGTGCATCCCGTGCATTTATCGAGTAAAATACGTATTGAACATTCCCGGGGATTACTTTGGTCTGCCATTTATGTCTTTCCTGCCGCGACTACCATGTCTTTTAACGCCTCGACGAGTTTAGCCACGACCTCATTGGTCTCGCCCTGCAATATCTGCCCGCCTGTCCTTTTTGGCGGCGTAAATACTTTCTTGACGACGGTCGGGGAACCCTTCAGCCCGAGTTTCTCCGGTTCGGCGTCGATATCTTTCGCCGTCAGCGTCGTCACCGGCGCCTGTTTGGCGCGTATCTTCCCTTTTAACGAGGGAAGCCGCGGGATATTTATCTCTTTTACGACGGTGATAAGGCACGGCAGCGGGGTCTCGATGACCTCGAATCCTTCCTCTGTCATCTTCTCGAACCTCGCCATATTTTCTTTTATCTCTTCCGTCTTCTTTACGTATGTGACCTGCGGAATATCGAGGGTGGCGGCTATTCCCGGCCCGACCTGCGCCGTGTCGCCGTCTATCGCCTGCTTTCCGCAGATTATAAGGTCGAATTTGCCGAGCTTCTGTATGCCCTTCGCGAGAGTATAGCTCGTCGCCCATGTGTCAGAGCCGGCGAACGCGCGGTCGCACATAAGGGCCATCTCGTCGACGCCCATAGAAACCGCCTCGCGCAGCGCCTCTTCGGCCTGTTTCGGGCCCATGCAGATGACCGTGATCTTACCGCCGAGCTTTTCCTTGATCCTGAGCGCCTCTTCAATGGCGTACATGTCGAAAGGATTGACTATCGACTGGACGCCCTCGCGCATCAGCGTATTGGTCTCGGGATTGATCCTTATATCCTGCGTGTCAGGGACCTGTTTTATGCAGACTATGATATTCACCCCACACCTCCTACTTTCATTCTCAGCGCTTGCATTATATAGAGATGTGCGGGGTTCACTTTCTTAACTGCTCTTTCAGCACTTCGAGCGCTATTATGTTCCGTTGTATCTGGTTGGTGCCTTCGTAAATCTGGGTTATCTTAGCGTCGCGCATGTACTTCTCTACCGGGTAATCGCGCATGTAACCGTAACCGCCGAGTACCTGGATCGCGTCGGTCGTGACCTTCATAGCGGTATCCGACGCGAATAACTTCACCATCGCGGATTCCTTCGAAACATCCCTCGCTCCCGAATCTACCATCCTCGCAACGGCATAGGTCAGCGCGCGTGCCGCCTCTATCTGGGTAGCCATGTCCGCGATCATGAACTGGAGCCCTTGGAACGACGAAATCGTCTTGCCGAACTGCTTACGCTCGCGCGAATATTTTACCGCGTGGTCGAGCGCGCCCTGCGCTATGCCGACTGCCTGCGCCGCGACGCCGGGGCGCGACTTGTCGAAAGTCTTCATCGCGACTATGAAACCCATGCCCTCCCGCCCGAGCAGGTTATCTTTATGGACCTTGCACTCATTGAATATGAGTTCGCGGGTCGCCGAAGCGCGGATGCCGAGTTTCTTCTCTTTCTTTCCGAAATCAAAACCGGGGGTACCTTTTTCGACTATAAAAAAGCTTGCGCCGCGCGCGCCCTTCCCCCTGTCGGTCATCGCGATGACCGAATATATCTCCGCCTCTCCGCCGTTGGTTATCCACTGCTTGACGCCGTTCAGGACGTAATAGTCGCCCTCTTTCCTTGCGGTCGTGGATATGGCGCCCGCGTCAGAGCCGGCGCCGGCCTCGGTCAAAGCAAAAGCGGCAAGTTTCTTGCCGCTGGCTATGTCAGGAAGGTATTTTTGTTTCTGCTCGTCATTGCCGAACAATATTATCGGGTATGTCCCGAGAGCGGTCGCCGCGAAGCATATCGCGATGCCGCCGCACGCGCGCGAGAGCTCCTCGGTCACGAGACAAAGCTCCATCGCGCCGCCGCCAAGCCCGCCGTATTTCTCCTCTATATATACGCCGCAGAGGTCGGACTCGGCCATGACCTTCATTATATCCCACGGGAAGGTCTCTTTCTCGTCGTGCTCGGCAGCGACAGGCGCTATCTTCTCTTTGGCGATCTTACGCGCCAGGTCGCGCACCATTATCTGCTGTTCGGTCAATAAATAATCCATCTTATCACCTCTTATTGTGTTTTACGGAAGGAATTTCTTTACGGCGATGCACGCGTTGTGCCCGCCGAAGCCGAAGGCATTCGATATGGCGACGTTCACCTTGGCGCTTCTCGCCTTATTAGGGACGTAATCGAGATCGCAATCCGGATCCGGGGTCTCGTAATTTATAGTGGGCGGGATCATATCCTCTTGTACGGCCTTAACGCTGGCAATGAACTCTATTCCGCCGGCCGCGCCCAAACAATGCCCGGTCATGGATTTGGTGGAGCTGACCGGGATCTTATATGCCTGTTTTCCGAATAATTTCTTTATGGCGAGCGTCTCTATCTTATCATTCAACTCGGTCGATGTGCCGTGGGCGTTTATATAAGAGACGTCCTCAAGCTTTAACCCGCCGTCCTGTAGGGCCAGTTTCATGCACATCGCTGCGCCCTCGCCATTCGGGTCAGGCGCGGTCATATGGTAAGCGTCACCGCACATCCCGTAACCGGCGACCTCGGCATATATCTTCACGCCGCGTTTTTTCGCGTGCTCGATGGATTCCAATAGCACGATGCCGCTGCCTTCGCCCATTACGAACCCGTCGCGGCCCTTATCGAACGGCCTGCTCGCTTTCTCAGGCTCGCTATTCCTCTTCGAGAGAGCCGTAAGGGCGCAGAAACCGCCCACACCCGTCTCGACGATAGCCGCTTCGGTGCCTCCGCATATCATCATATCCGCGTAGCCGTGCTGGATAAGCCTGTATGCCTCGCCTATCGAATGGTTCCCGGTAGCGCACGCCGTGGCGACGCAGGAGTTCGGACCTTTTATCCCGCACGATATCGAGATCTGTCCGGGGGCCATATTTACGATAAGCATCGGTATGAGGAGCGGGCCGAGCCTTGAGGGGCCCTTCTCCTTCCATATGAGGGTCTGGTCCTGGATGACTTTTAATCCGCCGATGCCGGAACCGACAAGGACCCCTATGCGGTACGGGTCTTCCTTGGTTATATCCAGGCCTGCGTCCTCCATGGCCATCTTCGCGCCGTAGACCGCGAACTGCACAAAGCGGTCCATCCTCCTCAGCTCCTTAGCGCTGGTTATATACCTGGAGGGATCGAAGCCCTTGACTTCGCAGGCGAATTGGCAATCGAAACCCGTTGGATCGAAGTGGGTTATCCTGCCCGCGCCGTTTTTACCGGCGAGGAGGGATTTCCACAATTCGTCTTTGGAATTTCCGACAGGCGTGACGGCACCAAGGCCGGTTACGACTACTCTTCTGTTATCCATAAAAAAACTTAAGGACTATCCCCTTGTGGGGTTAGGCCTTGCCCGCCCTTTCTTCTATATACTTGATGGCCTCTCCGACGGTCTTCATCTTCTCGGCGTCTTCGTCGGGTATCTCGGCCTTGAACTCCTCTTCGAGGGCCATGACTATCTCTACCGTATCAAGCGAATCCGCGCCCAGGTCGTCGATGAACGTCGCCTGGGGTGTGACTTCTTCAAGTTTTACGCCTAATTGTTTCGCTATGATCTCTCTTACTTTATCCGCTACAGCCGACATGTACTCCTCCTTTTTGGGTTGACTACATGACCATTCCGCCGTCAATCTTGATTACCTGTCCTGTTATGTATGACGACGCGTCAGATGCCAAAAACATAGCCAGTTGCGCTACGTCGCTTGCCTTACCGAATCTATTTAAAGGGATGTAGGACAACATCTGGGACTTGACGTTCTCGGGAAGCTTTGCGGTCATGTCCGTTTCGATGAAGCCCGGAGCTATCGCGTTGACATTGACGTTCCTCGATGCCAGTTCCTTTGCGACGCTCTTTGTTATCCCTATTATTCCGGCTTTCGAGGCCGCGTAATTGGCCTGTCCGGCGTTGCCCATGATGCCGATTATCGAAGCGATCGACACTATCTTTCCGTACCTCTGCTTCATCATAACCTTGGCAAGCGCCTTCGTGCAATTGAATGTGCCCTTTAGGTTTACGGCAATTACGGAGTCGAAATCCTGTTCGCTCATCCGCACGATCAGGGCGTCCCTGGTTATGCCTGCATTGTTAATCAGTATATCGATTTTCTGAAATTTGTCAAGCGTCTTATTGACCATATCCTCGACCTGGGAGAGGTTTGTGACGTCGACGACAAAAGTCTCCGCCTTGCGGCCCAGAGCCTCTATCTCCTTCCTGGTGGCGTTAAGCGCCTCCTGGTTTACATCACAAATGACGATGTCCGAGCCCTCTTTGGCGAATGCCAGGGCTATCTCCCTGCCTATCCCCCTTGCGCCGCCGGTTATCAGGCTCACCCTGTCCTTAAATATCATATCAGCCTCCTATCGCTTCTTTAACTGCTGCGACGTCCGCCGCGGTCTCTACGTTCAGGCACTCGAGCGCCGGGTCTATCCTTCTTAAAAGCCCTGCCAGGACCTTGCCCGGCCCCACTTCTATATATCTTTTAATACCCTGGCCTGCCAAAAACTTTATCGAATCCTCCCAAAGGACCGATGACTTGACCTGCGCGACCAGGTTGGCCTTTATCTCCCCGGGCGATGACTCATATCCCGCGTTTACGTTCGTGACCACTCTTATCTTCGGGGACTTTATCTCTATACTGTCTATCTCCGCCTTTAAACTCTGGGCGGCGGGCTCCATCAGCCCCGAGTGGAAGGCGCCGCTTACATCAAGAGGTATGACCTTCCTGGCTCCCCTTTCTTTAGCGAGGTTCGAGGCGACCTCGACCTTTTCTTTGGCCCCTGAGATGACTATCTGGCCCGGGGAATTAAGGTTGGCTATCTCCACACCTGTCTCATCGCATACTTTTTTGGCCTCTTCGAGGGAAAGGCCTATTACCGAGGCCATCGTGCCGGGATTCCGGTGCGACGCCTCTTCCATGAACTGCCCGCGTTTCCTCACGAGCGCGACCGCGGCCTCGAACGCGAGCGAGCCCGCGGCGACGAGCGCCGTGTATTCCCCCAGGCTCAACCCGAGCGCGGCTTTCGGGACGAGCTGCCCGGAAAGCGGCGATGCCGATTCGAGCGCCCTCAGGGCCGCGATAGACGCCGTCAATATCGCCGGCTGGCAGATATCCGTGCGCGTCAATTCTTCCTTCGGCCCCTCGAAACAGAGTTTTGTTATATCGAAGCCTAATATATGGTTTGCTTTTTCGAATATGACTTTAGCGGCGGGAAACTGTTGGTATAAGTCCCGGCCCATGCCGACATACTGGGCGCCCTGGCCGGGGAAAATTAGAGCGAAGTCTACCATTCTATTATGCAGGAGCCCCATACAAAACCGCTTCCGAAAGCCACCAAAAGGACCTTGTCGCCTTTTTTGACGCGGCCTTCCTTGACCGCCTCGAAAAGGGCGACGATAGCGGAAGCGGCCGACATATTGCCGTACCTGTCGACATTCACGAAGACCTTCTCCATCGGTATCTTCACGCGCTCTAATACCGCCTCTATTATCCTTATGTTCGCCTGGTGCGGTATGACGCAATCTATGTCTTTCGCGGTTAACCCGGACCTATGCAGGACCTTTGAGCACGCGTCGGTCATGACGCGCACCGCATTCTTGAATACATCGTTGCCCTGCATCTTAAGGAAATGCATGCCTTCGGTGACGGTCTTGTGCGAGGCCGGATGGACCGACCCGCCCGCCGGGCACATCAAAAGCTGGCTCTTTGTGCCGTCGGCCCCCAGGTAGGAAGATATGATGCCGCCTGATCTTACGGGCGCTATTACCGCCGCCCCGGCGCCGTCGCCGAACAGGACGCAGGTATTACGGTCCTTCCAGTCCGTAAAACGCGAAAGCAATTCCGCGCCGATAACGAGCACGTTCTTGTACATGCCGCTTTCGACGAACTGCTGGGCTATCGTCAATTCATGTATAAATCCGGAACATGCCGCGTTTATGTCGAAACATGCGGCATTGACCGCGCCCAGTTTCGCCTGGACGATGCAGCTCGTCGCGGGAAAAGGCATATCCGGGGAGATGGACGCCAATATTATAAGTTCCACATCCTTGATCTCGAGTTTTGCGTCCTTCAATGCCATCCTCGCGGCGTTCACCGCGAGGTCGGATGTGACCTCTTTCTCGTCCGCTATCCTGCGCTCGGAGATGCCGGTTCGCGTCCTTATCCACTCATCCGAGGTATCGACCAGCTTTTCGAGGTCGGCGTTGGTCATGACCTTCTTGGGAAGATAAGCGCCCAGGCCGGTGATCCCGGCGGTTATCCCTGTGCGCTTTTTTGTTGTCTTGGATTTTGGTGTCATGAAATTTTTTTGACTGACTCGAGGATATGCTGGTTAACTTGATGTTCGACGAACGCGCCCGCCACCCTGATCGCGTTCTTTATGGCTTTCGCCGAAGAACGGCCGTGGCTTATGATGCAGATGCCGTTGACCCCGAGTAACGGCGCTCCGCCATGCTCGGCGTAATCCATCTGCTTCTTGACCGCCGTGAACGCCGAGGCGGTAAGCAGCCCGCCGAGTATCCTGAGCGGGTCTCTCTTGAGTTCGTCTTTTATGAATGAGCCTATTGTGCTGGCTATGGATTCGGCGACTTTCAGGACGACATTGCCGGTGTAGCCGTCGCAAACGATTACGTCGAATTTCCCTGCGAATATGTCCCTTCCTTCGGCGTTGCCCTGGAAATTAAGTTTGCTCGATTCGAGAAGCAGGTGGGTCTCCTTCAGGAAATCCGGGCCCTTGTTCGATTCCTCGCCTATATTCAAAAGCCCGATCGACGGGTTTTCCTTCCCCAATATATGCCTGACATAGACATCGCCCATAATGCCGAAGCCCATGAGATGCGAGGGTTCCGGATTTATCGTCGCGCCGCAGTCTATCATCACGATCGGCCCTTTCATGGAAGGAAGCAGGACCGCGATCCCGGGCCGCTCGACGCCCGGAAGGCGCCTTAACGACATTATAGCGGCGCTTACGAACGCGGCTGTGTTGCCGGCTGAAACGACCGCGTCGGCCTTGCCTTCTTTGACCAGGTCGGTCGCTACGCATATCGAAGAGTCTTTTTTGTTGCGCGCGCTTGTCGCGCCGGGCTCGTCCATCCCGATCACTTCGGAGGCATGGTGTACCGTGACTCCGGTCGGGACTGAGCCGGCCTTCGAAAGCTCCTCGTCTATCCTTGCCTTGTCTCCGACTATCACG
>JBAZFB010000015.1 GCA_041653595.1 Candidatus Omnitrophota bacterium
AGATATCCTTACGGTCTCGAGGTATAGGGATTCGTCGTCTGTGATCCCGCGCTTCTTGAGGTCTTCGGCCGTCTTATCCAGGTATATGCCGAAATCCCCTATCTCGTTGCCGTACCCGGTTATTGCCTTCCAGTACGCGCTCTGGTATTCCGACAGCCTCGGGTTCATCTTGTTGAGCTCTTCCGACAGGGCTGAGATCTTGACGCCGGCCGCATTAAGCTCGGTTATCAGGCTGTTATAGCGCGGGATATCGCTTTTCGGGTCCATCCCGCTGACCTCCGCGTTCTTCCTGTCGAAATCCGACCTCATGGACCTGAATTTATCGGAATCGTCTTCCAGCCTTTGTTTCAGTGAATCGAGCTGGCGCTTGGCGCCGTCGACTTTTTTCCTGTCGTCGGCCATAGCTTTTAATTTTTGCGCCATCTCCTCCAGCCCCGGCGGCACGAAGGTCCCCCTTTCGATGGCTGCCTTCCTGAAGGAGGCATCCAGGGCATCGTTTTCTTTTTCACCGGCCTTACGTATAGACTCTATCTCGCTTTTTTGTATCCTCATCGTTCCCATGCCTATCTGGAGAGTGATCGAGGTATCGTCCTCTTGCCTGATTATGCCGGCCAGGTTGCCGCCCTTCTTAAGTTTTATGGAGTCAGCCCCGGCAGAAAGAGGAAGGGAAATGAAAATGAGCAGGATGAGAACAAATAAACGCTTTTTTTCCATCACGTCTCCTAAAGTAACGACGCGGATATCCAGCCGAT
The DNA here is from genome assembly GCA_041653595.1 of Candidatus Omnitrophota bacterium. NCBI lineage: Bacteria > Pseudomonadati > Candidatus Omnitrophota > Candidatus Omnitrophota bacterium. Next base: position 753 of record JBAZFB010000015.1, read on the forward strand.
GAAAAGGCCCGGGAAGAGGCCGGCAACGATGATCCCGATAAGGGCAATGATCAGGGCGAGTTTTACGGCCCCGGTACCGGGCGTCGCGGGAACGGGCAGCACGGACACGGGCAGCCCGGCGCGCGGTTCAGCCAGGTACATGAATTTGATAATCTTGACGTAATAATAAATAGCCAGGACGCTGTTTATCACTCCGGCGATCGCGAGGATATAGCACTTGGATTCTATCGCCGCGGCGAAGACGAGGAATTTACCGAAGAATCCGGCCAGCGGCGGGATCCCGGCAAGCGAGAGGAGGAAGACTGTCAGGAGGAACGCCAGGACAGGCTCCCGTTTCGAGAGGCCCGAGTAATCCTCGATGTAATCGGTCCCGAGCCGGTTCGATATGAGCACAACGCAGCCGAACGCGCCGATGTTCATCAATACATAAGCGAGTATATAGAACATCATGCCTTGTATCCCCAGAGCGGTTCCTACGACGAACCCTATCAATATGTAGCCCGCCTGCGCTATGGACGAATACCCGAGAAGCCTCTTTATGTTTTCCTGGTTTATGGCGAGGATATTCCCCGCGGTCATCGTTATTATCGCGATGACAGAGACCATCTCCGACCATCCGGGGAAGAGAGGGAAGAAGTTCTTGAGGAATACGCGAATGAGTATCGCGAAACCTATCGCCTTCGGCCCGGCGGATATTAACGCGGTCACCGGGGTCGGCGCGCCCTGGTAGGCGTCCGGCACCCACATGTGGAACGGCACAAGCGCGCATTTGAAACTCAGCCCGGCGAAGATCAGCAGCAGCGCTATCATCGAGGCGAAGATATTGACGTTCCCGGCCGCCAGGACCCGGCTTATCTCCGCGAGGTCGGTAGTGCCGAAGAGGCCGTATATGAACGATATGCCGTAAAGCATTACGCCGGTGGCGAGGGCGCCGAAGAGGAAATACTTCAGGCCCGCTTCGCTCGAGCGCCGGTCGGTCTTCAGGAATCCTACGAGGATATACGACATCAGAGAGACGGCCTCGAGCGCGATATATATCATCATGAGGTTATTGGACGAGGCGGCTATCATCATGGCCACTGTCACGGCGAGGAGGAGGAAGTAATACTCGCCCGCGTCCTCATCGGAGAATGCCTTGTATCCCATCGAGACGAGGATGACAAGGCCGATGACGAGAAATACGATCTCCTTGAAGAACTCGGAGAAAGAATCGTTGATCAGCATCCCGGAGAAGAGCGGGGACGTCGCCTGGTAGCTTTGCGGCATGAGCAGGACCGCGCAGAGGAGGCCGAGCAGGCAGAATATGCCCAGGAAAGCCCTTCTCTTTACAAAAAGCCCGAGGATAAGGGCCGTGACCGCGAACCCGGTCAGCGCTATCTCCGGCAGGAAATATTTAACGCTGAGGAGGACGTTCAAAACAGGGCCCCTCCGATATGTTGTATCAGGTTGATTATGGCCGGCGACTGGAAGTTGAGTATCAAGAGAGGATATACGCCGATGGCTATTATCACTATCATCAAAGGAGCAAGCGTAAATATCTCGCGCCTGTTTATATCGGTTATTTTAGACCATGCCGGGTTGAGCGGCCCCAGTAATACGCGCTGGATCATATAGAGGAAATATCCCGCGGTTATTATGATGCCGAGGACCGATATTACGGTTATCAGCCTGAACGCCGCGAAACCGCCCATCAGCGACATGAATTCGCTTACGAATCCGCTTAGCCCGGGCAGGCCGAGCGAAGCGAGCGTAAAGACCGTAAGTATCCCGGCGTAGACCGGCATTTTCGCGCCCAGGCCGCCGAATTTGTTGAGGTCCCTGGTGTGGGCGCGGTCATAAAGGACGCCCACGAGAAGGAACATGCCTCCGGTTATCACGCCGTGGTTGAACATCTGCATCAGCGCGCCGTTAAACCCGGTAACGGTCATGCTCGCGAGACCGAGCATCACGAAACCCATGTGGCTTACCGACGAATACGCGACCATCTTCTTGAAATCCGTCTGCGCCATCGCCACGAACGCGCCGTAGACGATATTTATCAGCCCGAGTATTGCGAAGGGAAGCGCGAAGTATATCGCTGCGTCCTTTAATATCGGGAAGCTTATCCTGAAGAAGCCGTACCCGCCCATCTTAAGCAGGACGCCGGCAAGCAGGACGCTTATCGGAGTAGGCGCCTCTACGTGCGCGTCAGGCAACCACGTATGGAAAGGGAATACGGGGACTTTTATCGCGAAGCCGAGATAGAAGCCGATAAATAGCGCTATCTGGAAACCCTTCGCCAGGGCGCTGCCGCTCTTCGCGAGCTCGAGCATATTGAAAGTGTGCGGGTTCGACGTGAAATAAAGCGCCAATATCGAAAGGAGCATGAATACCGAACCTGCCAGGGTATATATGAAGAACTTGATCGCCGCGTATTCTTTCCTCGGGCCTCCCCATATCCCTATCAGGAAATACATCGGCACAAGGACTAGCTCCCAGAATACATAGAAGAGGAAGAGGTCCAGCGCCAAGAACGTCCCGAGCATGCCGGTATTCAACAGGAGGTACAGGAAATAATACTCCTTCTGCCGTTCTTTTATCCCGTATGAGCCGATGCAGGCGAAGAAGCCCAGGAGCGCGGTCAGGAATACGAGGCCGATGCTGATGCCGTCGACGCCGAGGTGGTAGTTTATATTTATCTGCGGTATCCACGGCAGTTGCTCTACGAATTGCATCGCCGTCCCGCCGCAGTCGAATTTCAGGAGGAGGGCAACGGCCAGGACGAGCGCGAGGCCTGTCGCGGCCGTGGCTATGGTCTTCATCAGCCCGGTCCTCTCTTTCGGGATAAAAAGGATAAGCAGCCCGCCGAGGAGCGGCAGGAAGACTATCGACGTCAACAGGGGAAAGGGCATTCTAACCTCCTATCAATTTTATCAGTATGATTATCGCGAGCCCGAAGAACGCTATCAGTATATAATTCTGCACGAGGCCGGTCTGCAGCCTGCGCAGTATCGCGGAGCAGAGCCACGTGATGTTCGCCGCCATATTCACTATCCCGTCTACGATGTAGAGGTCGAACCAGGACTGTATCCTGCTTAAGACGACCGAGACATGCGCCGCGAGGTTTACGGCGCCGTCAACGACGTTAAGGTCGAATTTGGCGGCGGATTCCGCGAGCCGGAAACAGGGCTTTATGAATATCGCCTCGTATATCTCGTCGATATAATATTTGTTCGAGAGGAGCCTGTAAAGGAAACCGAACCTGGCGCGGATGTCGGCCGAGAGTATCTTGTTGTTGAGTATATAGAAAGAATAGGCGAGGCCTATCCCGATGACGGCTATCGCCGTCGATACGCCCATCGTGAGATAGTCGGGACGGACCGGCCTGAAAAATCCGGCGAATACCGAAAGTACGGCTAAGATGGCCAGGGGGATAGTCATAACGTACGGCGATTCATGGGCGCGCACGCCGGGCCGCGCCTTCCCGAAGAGGACGAGGAATATAAGCCGGAAGATATAAAATGCGGTCATAAGACTTGTCAGCGACGCAACAGCGAACAGGACCGGGTGGCCGGTATTTATTATTTCGGACAGGAGCTCGTCCTTTGACCAGAAGCCTGAGAGCGGCGGTATTCCGGCGATCGCCAGTCCCGCGATTATCAATGTCGTGCCGGTTATTTTCATCTTCGGGAAGAGCCCGCCCATCTTGCGTATATCCTGGGTGTGTATCGCAGGGTCACCCTCCACATGTATAGAATGTATTATGCTTCCCGCGCAGAGGAAGAGCAGGGCCTTGAAGAACGCGTGGGTCATCAGGTGGAAAGTGCCCGCCTCATAGCCGCCGACTCCGAGGCCCAGCATCATAAGCCCAAGCTGGCTTATTGTCGAATATGCGAGGATGCGTTTTATGTCGTTATTGACCAGCGCGATCGAGGCGGCCATGAACGCCGTTATCGCGCCGACATAGGCGACCGAGACCAGGGCGATATGGTGGGAGATGAACAGCCCGTAGCAGCGCGCGATAAGATATACGCCTGCCGCGACCATCGTGGCCGCGTGTATCAACGCCGAGACCGGGGTCGGGCCTTCCATCGCGTCAGGCAGCCATACGTGCAGGGGGAATTGCGCCGATTTTCCTATCGCGCCGCAGAATATAAGTATGCCTACGGCCGTGAGCGTGACGTCGTTTATCGCCAGGCCTGCGAGGTCCCTGAAATAGAGAGTCTTTACCGAGAAGAAGAGGAGCAGTATGCCGACCAGGAGCCCCGTGTCGCCTATCCTGGTCGTTATGAACGCCTTCATGCCTGCCCTCGCGGCCGCGGGCCTCTCGAACCAGAACGATATCAATAAATATGAGCAGAGACCGACGCCTTCCCAAAATATATAGAGCATTACGAAATTATCAGCCAGCAACAAACCGAGCATTGAGCCCATAAAGAGCGACATATACGCGAAGAATCTCGAGTACCTCGCGTCATCGCGCATATATCCCATGGAATATATCTGTATGAGGGTCCCGACGATAGTGACGACCAGCAGCATCATGCATGTGAGCGGATCCACCATTACCCCGAAATCGAGCGGGAGTCCGTTCAAGAAGATCCATTTCGCGACGGTATAAGAGCCTTCGCCGTTCAAGTTCCCGATAAAAGTGACGGCCGCGATGGCCAGGGCGATGGATGAGGCGGCTATAGATACGAGCGCGCTTGCCTTCTTGAGCCTGCGCCCAAAGAGGATGTTTATGGCAAAAGCCATGAACGGGAAGAGCGGTATAAGATGCGCGTATTTTACCATTTCAGCATGTTCATCTTTTCGGTGAATATCGTCTTCATGTTCCTATATACGGCTATCACGAGCACGAGGCCGACCACGGCCGATGCCGCCGCTATCGCGATGACGAATAACGCGAATATCTGGCCCAGCCCCTCGCTCCCGCTCGGGACAAGCCCGTCAGAACTGCCCAGGAATTTATTGAAGGTGATGAGGTTAATGTTCGCCGCGTTAAGGATGAGCTCGATAGACATTAATATGCCGATAGCTGTCCTGCGGGTCAACGCGCCGTACAGGCCTATCGCGAACAATACCGCGCCCAATATAAGGAAATGGCTTTGGGGTATCATTCTTTATTTACCTTTCCTATCACTATCGCTCCGACGAGCGCGGCGAGAAGGATAAGCGATATGACCTCGAACGGCAGCGCGTATACCGACATGAGCGACTTGCCGATCTCCTGGAGGGTCAGCGGCTGCGCCTGGACGAGCGCTTTCTTCCACGGCTCGCCTATTATGATGAATATAAAGAATACGCATATCATTATCGCGATCACGCCGCCTGCCAGGACCTGCTTGTTCGTGTGCCTTATCGACCTGTCGCCGATGTTCGCGGTCAGCATTATAGCGAAGAGGAATAATGTCACTATCGCGCCGACGTATATAAGGACCTGGACCACGGCCAGGAATTCCGCGCCCAGGAAGAGGTAGACACCGGCGACGCAGAAGAGGGAGACGGCCAAAAAGATCGCGCAATGGAAGATGTTGCGCGAAGTCACGACGCCGATGGCCGATATGACCGCGGCCGCGGCGATGACGTAGAACGACGCCTGGACGATGAACCCTTGCGGCAGCCCGTAATTATTAAGCAGGTTATTTAACAGTTGGATGAGCCCACTCATCGTATTTCCCCGTATTTAAAAGGTCTATATGCGTTATCTTATCCCGGCCGTATACCGCTATCTCGTACATCTTGTTCATATATATCGCCTGCGTCGGGCATACCTGGTCGCACATGCCGCAGAAACAGCAGAGCTCCATATTATATTTGAAGTGCTCAAACTCCTTTTTCTTCTCCGCGTTCTCTTTATGCGCGAGAGAAAGGCATCCCGTAGGGCATATCTTGACGCACATGTAGCACTTGATGCATTTTTCGGTGCGCAGGTCTACGAGACCGCGGTACCTATCGACCATCCGGAGTTTCTGCGTCGGGTATTGGATGGTGACTGCTTTAGAAAAGAGATTCCTCAGTGTCACCAAGAGCCCCCTTATAAGGCTCCAGGCGCCTGTGATTATATCCTTGAAATATTTTATCATCTAAGTAATACCCATCCCGAGACCGCGAGGTTCGCGAACGCTATAGGCGTGAGCACCTTCCAGGCGAAACCCATCAACTGGTCGACGCGCACCCTCGGTAAGGTCCACCTGACCCACATCAACACGGTTATGATGCCGTATGTCTTTATCAAGAACCATAATACCGGCGGCAAGAACGGCCCCTGCCATCCGCCGAGGAATAATGTCGCGGCGAGGGCGGAGACAATAAAAAGATTGGTGTATTCGCCGAGGAAGAACATCGCGAATTTCATCCCGGAATATTCAGTGTGGAACCCTGCGACCAGCTCCGACTCGGCCTCGGGTATGTCGAACGGCGTCCGGTTTATCTCTGCCGTCGCGGAGATCACGAATATGAGGAACGCCAGCGCCATATTCGGCTGGAAGACGAACCACATCCCTTTCTGCGCCTCGACGATCTTCTGCATCGAAAGGGTGCCGGCGAACATGGCCGCGGTCACCACCGATATTATCAACGGGACCTCGTAACTTACTATCTGGGCGGCCGAGCGCATCCCGCCCAGGAGCGAATATTTATTGTTCGAACCCCATCCTGCCATGAATATCCCGAGGACGCAGACGGAGGTGAGCGCAATTATATACAGGATGCCGATGTTCAGGTCGCGCGGTATCAGGTCGATCCCGAACAAATTTCCAAATGGGATACAAACAAAAACCATCACTGACGGGACGACCGCGAAGAACGGCGCGAGCCACCAGACCGGCTTATCCACGCCCTCAGGCGTGATATTTTCTTTTAAGAGCAGTTTTATGACATCCGCTACCGACTGTAAGGCCCCATGCCAGCCGACCCGCATCGGGCCGTACCTGGTCTGGATATGGGCCGCTACCTTGCGTTCCCACCATATAAGGAACATCGCCGATACCGCGATAAATCCGAGGACTACCGCGCCGACGATAACCATGACTATAAAAGTAAGGATAGAGACCATTATCTGTCTATATCTCCCATTACGATATCCAGGCTGCCGAGCACGCAGACGACATCCGCGACCTTCAGGCCCTTTACCATTTCCGGGAGGACCGCGAGGTTGGAGAAAGAAGGAGAGCGTATCTTCAGGCGGTAAGGATATGCCGAGCCGTCGCTTACGGCGTAAAAGCCCAATTCACCGCGCGGCGCCTCCGTCCTCATATATGTCTCGCCCGGCTCCGGCTTGATGACCCGGCCTATCTTTATTGTCGGGTCGCCTTCGGGAATGCCGCCTATCGCCTGCTCCACGATGCGCAGGCTCTGCCTCATCTCCTCGATCCTAACCTTGTACCTGTCCCACGAGTCGCCGTTCGCGCCTGTCGGGATGTCGAAATTGAACCTGTCATAACAGAGGTATGGTTCATCCTTGCGCAGGTCCCATTTGACGCCTGATGCGCGCAGGTTAGGGCCGGTCACGCTGTAATTTAGCGCCTTTTTTTTCGAAAGGACGCCGATGCCTTTTGTCCTCGCGGTGAATATCGCGTTCGAGCTGAATAAGCTCTCGAGGTCGTCTATCTTCGGCCGCATGTATTTGACGATGTTTCTTATCTTTTCGTCCGCGCCTTTTGGCAGGTCGAACTGGACGCCTCCTATCCTCATATAATTATACGTAAGGCGGTTCCCGCATAATTCGTCGAAGAGCTCGACTATCTTCTCGCGCTCGCGGAAGCCGTAGAAGAGGGGAGTGGCGAACGCGCCCAAATCCTGCACAAACGTCGTGATCCCGACGAGATGGCTTGCGACCCTCTGCAATTCCGCGATTATCACTCGGATGTATTTCGCGCGGTCGCTGACCTCAGCCTTCATCAATTTTTCAACGGTGAGGACATAACCGAGGTTGTTGCCCATCGAGGCGATATAGTCCAGCCTGTCGGTAAAGGGTATGAACTGGGTATAGGTGCGGTTCTCGGCGATCTTCTCGATGCCGCGATGGAGGTAGCCGATGTGGGTGATCAAGTCGACGACCGTCTCGCCGCTCAGCTTGACCTCGAGATAGAGGACGCCGTGCGTCGACGGGTGCTGCGGGCCCATATTGACCCAGAATTCCTCGGTTTGCAGGTTTTCTTTTACGGTTTCCATATCAATATCTCGCCCTTCGCTTCGCTCAGGACTTCGGCTTCTTTACGATATCCGGCCTCTCGAAGCTCTTCCTTAGCGGATGGACGTCCCAATCGTCCGGATTTAATATTCTTTTTAAATTCGGGTGGTTCAGGAATTTCACGCCGAAGAGGTCGTAGACCTCGCGCTCGAGCCAATCGGCAGATCTCCAGATATTCGCCAGGCTCTCGACCGTAAGGTCGTTAAGCGCGAGCCGTATCTTTAAAGTCGCGGAGGCGCGGCTAGTTATGGAATAAAAGATGTAGATAAGCTCGATGCTATCGTTCTTATCGACGGCAGTGATGCAATGGAGGTTGTCGAACCCTTCTTTGGTAAGGCGGCGCGCCGTCTCCGGAAGGGCTTCTCTTGGTATCTCTATCTGTTTTTCAGGGGCGTCAGCGGCCACGTTTTTCGTTCCTTATCTTTTCCTGGAGTTTCATCAGCCCGAAGAGGAGGTTTTCCGGGCGGGGCGGGCATCCCGGTATATTGACATCTACCGGTATCCCGAGCGCCTCGGTCCCTTTGACGACGGAATAGGTATCATGATAGAAGATCCCGCCTGAAACGGCGCAGTTCCCCATCGCGATGACGTATTTCGGCTCGGGCATCTGCGCGTATAGCCGTTTCATGCAATCGCCCATCTTTACGCAGATCGTCCCGGCGACTATCATCACGTCGCATTGCCTCGGGGAGGCGCGGAATACCCCTGCGCCGAACCTGTCTATATCAAATCTGGAGGCGCCCGTGCCTATCATCTCGATAGCGCAGCAGGCGAGGCCGAAGGTGAGAGGCCAAAGCGAGGAGGCCTTGCTCCATTTAAGGATGCTTTCGCCGGTGGTAAGGACGATGGACCCGCCGGGGAATTTTTGGATGAGCCCTGAGGCAGGTATCTTCTCGATCACTGCCATTCGAGGGCTCCTTTCTTCCAGGCGTATGCGAGGCCCGCTATAAGGATGGCGATAAAGACCATCATCTCAACGAAAGCGACCATCCCAAGCTCGCGGAAGACCACCGCCCAGGGCACAAGGAAGAGGACTTCGACGTCGAAGACGACGAATATAAGGGCTATGAGGTAGTACCGGACGTTAAACTGTATCCACGAGCTGCCCTTTACCACTTCGCCGCACTCGTAGCAGGCCTTCTTGGCCGGGCTGGGGTCGCGCGGCCTCAGGAACCAGGAGACGATAAAGGCCCCTGCCACAAAAGCGATCCCGAAAAGGAGGAATAACCCTACGTATCCGTAATCCGCTATCATAATTTGGCTTTAGACTCCCTGGACTGTCTTGCTGGTCATGATAATGGTTGGCTTGTATGATTATACAAAAGATAAGGTTATAATGTCAAAGGTATAAATGCCGGCCCCTCCCTTAAATAATTCTTGACAAAAAGGGGATATGTGTTATAATTACCTTCGTAGTAAATAAAAGATTAGAAATCCTATACCGCAACGGTTGGTGATAATTCTAGCCTTGCGGTTTTTTTCTGTCGTTATTTACTATAATTCCAGAGGAAAGGAGGTTAGTAAATAATGGCAAAAGGTAAAGTTAAGTGGTTCAGCGACCAGAAAGGTTACGGATTCATTACTCCTGAGAACGGCAAGGATGTATTCGTACATCACAGCTCGATCCAGGGTGAAGGTTATAAATCTTTAACCGAGGGACAGGAAGTCGAGTTCGAGATCGAAAAAGGTCCCAAGGGTGAGCAGGCTACGAAAGTAGTAAAGCTCTAATCCTAGAGAAACCAAGACTAAGGCCCGGGTTCAAAAGACCCGGGCCTTGTTTTTTGTCCGATAAACGTGTAGAATACGGGCCATGGCTAAATTCAAACTCCAAAAGAAGACGCTTGTCTACGACGGCAGGATAGTCCGGCTTGTCGTAAGCGACGGCCTGATAAGGGGCCGCAAGGCGAGGTGGGAGGTGGTCCATCATATCGGTTCGGTCGGCATAGTGCCTTTCCTTGCCAAAGACAAGGTCGTGCTGGTCGAGCAATTCCGCTACGCAGTCGGCGAGAGGCTCCTTGAGATACCGGCCGGCACGCTGCACAAAGGCGAAGCCCCGCTCTCGGCGGCCAAAAGGGAGATACAAGAGGAGATAGGTTACGCGGCCGGCAGGCTCGAGAAGATCAATATATTTTATCCTTCGCCCGGAGTCAGGATGAGTTTGTGATAATTTACAAGGCGACGGGCCTCAGGCCCTCCAAGCTCGCGGCTGATTTCGACGAGGACATAAAGGTAAGAACGGTGAAGCTTTCGGACGCGTTAAGATATATAAAAGAAGGCAGGATAAGGGACGCGAAGACGATAATCGCGCTCTTACTTGCCGCGGAGAAGAGATGAAAGACGAATTTAACCTGGTCAGGATAATAGATGAAGCGGCTAAAAAAGACCCGCGCTACGACGGGGAGGCCTATTTCTTCGTCCTCAAAGGGCTTAATTTTACGGTAGCGAAACTCGATAAGCCCCGCCATGTGACAGGGCGGGAGCTCTCCGACGGCATGCGGCTTTACGCGGTAGAACAGTTCGGCCCGATGGCCAAGAACGTCCTCGAGCACTGGGGCATCACCCGGACGGAAGATTTCGGGAATATCGTCTTTAACCTCATAGAAGTGAAGCTCCTCGCCAAGACCGAGACCGATTCTATAGAAGACTTCAGGGATGTCTACGACTTCAAGAAGGCATTTACCCGCCCGGTGGAATACAAGATAGAATAGAAGCGCTTAGTTAAAAATTTCTTAAAAAGAATACTTGACAACATAATTGTTATCATATAAACTATCAATACAATAACAAATATAAGGAGATCGTCATGGCTACCGAACTGGACAGGCTGAATAACGAGGCGGTATTAAAGTTGGTGCGCATTTCCGAGGCGCTTGTAAAAGCCGGCGACAGGTTCTTCAGCAAATACGGGGTCACGACCACCCAATACGACGTTTTAGTCATACTGAAGTATTCGGAGAAGAGGGTCACGCAAAGCGACTTGGGCGGCCATCGCGTCGTATCCCGCTCGAACATCACCGGCATCATCGACAGGCTCGAGAAACTCGGCCTGGTAAAGAGGGAAGGCAGCGCGGATGACCGCCGGGTAAAATATACCGCGATAACACAGAAGGGAAGGGACCTGATAAGGAAGGTCGAGGAGAAATATTTCGATAACCTCAAACAGATCGTATGGTTCTTGGACGAAAAAGACAAGCGCGAGCTTACCGAGATCATAGGCAGGCTCGAAAAGGGGTTAAAGAGGGCTGAAGATGCATTCTGATAAGCTGGTGACCAATGACGGCGTTGAGATCTCCTATGAGCATTTCAAGAACGGCCACGATTCGCTTGTCATTATATGCCCGGGGTTTTTCAACAGCAAAGCCAACGGGGCCATAAGGCTGTCGATCGGGCTGGTTGAGGATTCGCACGACGTTATTATCTTCGATTTCCGCGGGCACGGGGAGAGTGGAGGCAAATTTACCTGGACTTCAAGAGAGGCGCTCGACCTCGAGGCGGTACTGGACTATGCGGTAAGCCAAGGGTATAAAAAGATCGGCTTGATGGGGTTTTCGTTAGGCGCGGCGATATCGATAATCGTTGCGGCCAGGCGGCCGGAGATAAAAAGCATAATCCTGGTCAGCGCGCCGACCGGTTTTTGGAGGATGGATTATAATTTTTGGGAACCCGGAATGCTTTCCGACCTCAAGGCTAATTTGGAATGCAAGTGGGAAGGCAAAGGCGTGAGGCCCGGCAGCATCTTTTTGCCTAAGATCAGGCCGATAGACCGTATCGCCGATATTAAAGAGGCTCCTATCTTGTTCATCCACGGCGACAGGGACTGGGTCATAAAGGATTACCATTCAAAAAAACTTTATGATGCCGCAACGGTCAAGAGTAAAAAGCTGGTCATAATTCAAAAAGGCCTTCACGCCGAACGGCTAATCGAGGAGTTTCCGGAGAGAATGAAAGAACTCGTGGCCGGCTGGTTCAAAGAGACCCTATAAAAAGAGGCGAAAGAAGATGTCCAAGCCTAATTTCGAAGATCTTTCCATACATGAGATAATGGAATCCATAAACAGGAGATGGTTCTCGAAGACCGCCCTACAGATAAAGACCGAGGACGGATGGAACAGCCTGTCGTACGTACCGCTCGGAGAGAGGGTGGTAGATGTCTCGTCAACGCTTTTGAAGCTCGGGATCGAAAAGCACGACAGGGCCGCGATATTTTCGGAATCGAGTCCCGAATGGGCGATCGCCCTTTTCGGGATAATCTCGTGCGGCGGGATAGTCGTGCCGATGGACGTGAAGCTGAGCGAGAAAGAGACGGAGTTCATTTTGACCGACAGCAGCGCGAAATTTATATTCGTTTCGGAAAAACACCTGCCTGTCATAGACGCTATCAAACCGAAACTGCCGGGTCTGAAACATATATTCCTCCTGGATGATTCTGACCGCAAAGATGTAATAAAGCTCAAAGATCTTAAGATTAAGCACGGGGATAAAAAATATCTTCCCCTCTGCCTCGAGGACACCGCGCTTATCGTATACACGTCCGGCACGACCGGCGTCGCGAAAGGCGTGGAGCTCACCTATAAGAACCTGATGTTCCAGGCGAAGGAGCTAAACCGGATCATTCATTATACCGAGGAGGACAATTTCCTTTCGATGCTGCCGTTGAACCACATGCTCGAGATGACCGGCGGGCTTCTTTCCCCGCTTTATGTCGGCGCCACGGTCACTTATTGCGACAGCCTTAAGCCGGCGAATATCATGGCCCTCATGAACGAGACGCGCACGACAGTCGTGATAACCGTGCCGCTCGTCCTGAAGATATTCCACAGCGGGATAATAAAGAAAGCGCAATCATTACCGTTCCCGGGGAAACAGGCATTCTTCGCTATGCTCCACCTGTGCAGGTTTTTGCTGCGGTTCAAGATCAAGGCCGGGAAATTATTTTTCCGGAAAGTGCATAACCGGTTCGGAGGAAGGCTCAGGGCTTTTGTTTCGGGCGGGGCGCCGCTCGACCCGGCAGTAGAGATAGATTTCAACGCAATGGGTTTTAGCATCCTCCAGGGTTACGGGCTCACAGAGACGTCCCCGGTCATCACGGTAAACACTTTAGAAGAGCTTAAATACGGCTCGGTCGGAAAACCGCTGCCCGGAGTGGAAGTCAAGCTTATGAAGCCGGACGGGACTTTTTCCCCGGACGAGGGAGAGATCGTGACCCGCGGTGACCACACCATGAAAGGCTACTACAAAAACCCTGAGAAGACGGGCGAAGTGATAAAAAACGGATGGCTGCACACGGGCGACACCGGGAGGTTGGATAAAGACGGGTTTTTGTATATTACCGGCCGCATCAGGAACTTAATAGTCCTCGGCGGAGGAAAGAAAGTCTTCCCCGAAGAGATTGAAGAGGTCATGTCCGCCAGCCCGTACATTAGGGAGATATGCGTGTTCGGCAAAAAGGCGACCGAGGGGCTTAAGGCCGGGACTGAGGAAGTGTTTGCAGTGATAGTCCCAAACCTAGAGCGGTTTGAAGGGGAAGAGAAGAAGGACAAAGAGCTTATTAAGAAAAAAATCTGGGCGGAACTCAGCCGTTTAGGCAGCGACCTGGCTGAATACAAGAAGATACCGGATTTTATGCTTTATTTCGACGAACTGCCGAAGACGTCGACGAGGAAGATAAAGAGGAATGCGGTCAAGGAGCTGACAGGCAATGCATCCAGCGGCGTATAGTTTATTCAGCGCGATAGCGTATGCGACAGGGTTGTGCCTGTATTATTTTGAGGCAAGACGGAAGAAGATACCCCTCGAACCGCTCCTTTATATCTTTTTCGGGGCGCTGGTCGGGGGGTTGATCGGCAGCAAGCTGGGCTCGGTATTTTTTGTGTATTGGGATTATTTTTCCAAACACCTGTCCCATATCTTTATCCCGCAGATCGGCGGGAAGACGGTCGTAGGAGGCCTGATAGGCGGTTATTTAGGAGTCATAGCGACTAAGAAGATCATCAAGTTTACCCGTTCTACCGGCGACCTGTTTGCGCCTGCTCTGGCTATGGGCATCGCGATAGGGAGGATAGGGTGCTATTTCAACGGCTGTTGCTACGGCATAAACGGATTTCCGACGCAATTGATCGAATCAGCGTTCAGTTTCGGGCTATTCGTTTATTTATGGTCGATCCGCAAGAAGGTAAAGATCGAAGGGGACCTGTTTAGAATATTCCTGATCGCCTATGCGTTCTTCAGGTTTTGGATCGAGTTTTTCCGCGCCGACGCTGTCGGCGGCATATACGGCTTCAGCTCGGCGCAGATAATTTCTATTATAGTATTTGTTTGGGCGGGAATATCTTTAATTAATAAAGGAGCCCGATATGGAAAAGAAAATTTATAATACCGCTAAAGAAAAAGTAATAGATTTTATTATCGGAGGCCTTTTGGCGGCGCCATTTATCGTAATCTCTATTTTAGCTTTCTATCTAAAAGTTGAGACAGATTTTATGACATATTTGGCATCGGATAATATACTAATAATACTGGGGATCATATTAGCGGCATTCATCAGCGCCGTGTCGCTTGGGATTTATTTATGTAAAAAAAGAAAGTTCATGGGCATAGGGTTATTATTTTTTGTGGTCCCGGTCGTGATCGGCGCTTTATTGATAGCGTTAGTGCTGGGCGCTTGCGGGCTTATGTTCGGAAAATGAAAGTGGGCATGGTTGAACATTCTAATATTTAAATTTTGCTGGGGTTTTCTTCTCGGCGCTGCCGTATTGGCGCAGGTAATTTTTTCCGGGAAGGCGAAGAAGAAAGCGGGTCCGGCAAACAACATATTTGTTATCGCGGCCTTCGCCGTGGCATTAGGATGGTTCTTTGTAAGGGATTATATAGGAACATTTAAGGGCAATGCCGTCAGCGAAGGCGCCGGCGAGATACTCATGTTTACCGGTGTCGCGGGTTATGTATGGGCCCTTCTTACCCTCAGGCGAAACTGGTCCATCTCGGCGGAGATAAAGGAGGGGCACACCCTGGTCACGAACGGGCCTTACGCGTTTGTCAGGCACCCGATGTATTTCTTTATGATGCTGGTTTTGACCGGCTCCGGGTTACTGATATCAAATTATATGGTACTTCTATTTTCGCCGGTCGTAGGTATCGCGTATTATTTCAGGGCGAAGGCGGAGGAGGAGATGCTGAAGGAAGAATTTCCGCAATATGGCGCTTACTCGAAACGAGCAAAGATGTTGATACCGGGAATACTATGAAAGGAGAATAGCATGAAAAAGAACCTTGTTATAAAAAGCATACCCGTTATTTTATTTGCCGCTTTTTTAGTCGGATTTTTCGGAAAAGACATGGAAGGTATTTTATATTCATGGTTATGCGCCGGATTGGTTTTTATTGTCAGCATCGCATTGACTATTAACGCCATCGCAAACAAGAAAATGGGTATCGTAATAGCGATATTATTTATTGTATTTATTTTACTGCCTTTTTCAGTGCTTGGAAGCTGCGGGTTAACCTATTTAGGCGCATTAACCAAAACCATATTTATTAAATGAAAAATCGTTCAGATCAGAAACAAATCGAAAAAGATTATATCTTCCTCGAACTGACGCGGAGCATCTGCCCGGTCTGCAAGAAGACCGTTGACGCGCAGGTGAGGGTCAGGGGCGAGAAGGTGTATATGTTCAAGCGCTGCGCCGAGCACGGCGAGTTCGAGGGGTTGATATCTTCCGACGTCAATATGTACAGGCACAGCCTGGCATTCAATAAGCCGGGGAGGATGCCGCTCGAATACGCCTCTGAGGTAAAACACGGCTGCCCGGAGGACTGCGGGCTCTGTCCGGACCACCAGCAGCATACCTGTGTGGCGCTCCTCGAGATAACCGACGGCTGCAACCTGTGCTGCACGTCCTGTTTTGCTAAGTCAGCAGGAAGCAAGTACCTGGACCTGAAGACGATAGATTTCATGCTCGATAGCTATGTCAGGTGCGAAGGCAGCCCGGAAGTGCTGCAGATAAGCGGCGGCGAGCCGACCCTCCATCCCGACCTGTTCAAGATAATCGAGATGGCCCATTCCAAGAAAATAAAGCACCTTATGATCAACACTAACGGCGTGAGGCTGGCCGAGGATGAAGAACTGGCTAAAAGATTAGCCGATTGTAATGTCGAGCTTTATTTCCAGTTCGACGGTTTTGAGCCGCGCATATATGAGGTCCTGCGCGGCAGCAAGGAGGTCTTTAAGCTGAAACAGCGCGCGCTGGAAAATATTTCAAAATATAACATCCCGACGACGCTTGTCGCGACGCTCGCCAAGGGATTGAACGAAGACCAGATAGGCGAAATAATAAATTACGGGCTTAAGAACAAGTTCGTCAAGGGCGTGACGTTCCAGCCGATGATATACGTGAACGAAAAGATTAAATTTGACCCGATGGACAGGCTGACCCTGCCGGATGTGGTCAAAGAGATAGACAGGCAGACGAAGTCCCTTTTTAAGGTATCGGATTTTATACCGTTGCCGTGCCCGTATCCGACATGCTGCAGCCTGACCTATGCTTTTAAAAAAGACGGCAAAGTCACCCCGATAACGAGGAAGATCGACATAGAAAAATACCTGGACTATTTCAGCAATACACTCGTAACCACGCCGGCGCCTATATTAAGGAAAGCGTTGGAAGGCTTGTGGTCGGCGTCAGCGGCTATTAACTCGGCAAGCGTCTTAAAGGACTTTGTATGCGTCTGCGGGATACCGTTCAATAAGGACGCACTTGAGCAACTTAAGGATAACGTCTTCAGGGTCGTCGTAAAACCGTTCATGGACGCCTATACTTTTGACGTAAAAAGGGCGATGAAGTGCTGTATACATGTCATACAACCCGACGGCAAGCTTATCCCTTTCTGCGTATACAACAATATTTACCGGGACAGGTGCAGATGAGCAATATACTGAATAATATGATAGAGTTCCTCGCGGTCCTGGTGGTGATGTTTTTCGCGGTCTCGTTCGTCTCGAGGGTAGCGATGAAAAAGATGCCTCTGGACAGGTTATTTGCCAGGCTGCAGGGGAGCGGGGCTGTCGCGAGCAATTTTATTTCGGCGGTGATCGGTGCGGTGACGCCTTTCTGTGTCTGCACGACGATACCGGTCTTTACCGGCATGGTGCAGATGGGCCTCAAGACAGGCCCGGCCATGGCATTCCTCTTTTCATCGCCGCTCCTTAATATTTCGGCGGTGATATTGATATATTTTCTATTCGGGTGGAAATTCGCCGTGTATTTTACGGCCGCGATACTTTTTGCCGCTACGCTTGGCGGCATCCTGGTGCCGAAATTGGGGATGGAGGACGGGATAGAGGGGAAGGCGGAAGAAGGAGGTCTTCCGGAAGGCGGAAGCGGCAATGTCTGCAAAGACGCCGCGAGATCCTCGGCCTCTTTGTTGAAGAACCTGCTGCTCCCGCTCATTTTAGGCGCGGTAATTGCCGGTCTCATACATAATTATATCCCGGTCAAATTCATAGAGCGATTCAACGGTTTTCCCGTGTGGCTGGCGATACCCCTGGTCGCGCTTATCGGTTTTCCGTTATATTCAAATATACTGGTGCTTGCGCCGATATGCTTCTCGCTGGCGGATAAGGGGATGAACAGCGCGGTAGTGATGACATTCATGATGTCCGGCGCCGGGATCAGTTTTCCTTCGGCGTTGGTATTGAACAGGATCCTTAAGCGAA
Source organism: Candidatus Omnitrophota bacterium (assembly GCA_041653595.1). NCBI lineage: Bacteria > Pseudomonadati > Candidatus Omnitrophota > Candidatus Omnitrophota bacterium. Next base: position 18,638 of record JBAZFB010000015.1, read on the forward strand.
GGCTTTACCTTTATTACTTGGGGTATACCTTCCTGGCTTATTGTATAATAGGGCTCGGTTTTAACCTGGTAAGGTAAGCATGGCAAATTGGCTAAAAAAAATATTTGAACCCAATTACGTCAAACCGAAGGGGATCATCCTTTACGGGAGCGTCCAGGCGGTGATACAGACCCACAAGATGCTCGAGGATAAGGGATTCCTTGTCAGGCTCGTAGCCCCGCCGCCGGAATTCAGGATAGGCTGCGACCTTGCCGTAGAGTTCGAGCTTATCGAGCAGGAGGCGGTCGAGAATACAATAAAGGAACAGCCGGTAGCTCAGAATTACACTATCGTCTCCGCGAAGGAGATGCTGCCGGATATCCTGAAGCGATCGACTTTTATTGAGATCGACGGGTACCTTATGTGCAAGGCAGGCAACATGAAGATAACCGTGGATAAAATGGACCATAAGATCGTCAATATCTCGGGCGGGGGATGCCCGGATATCCCGTATGTGGCCGAAAAGCTCTACGGCCGGGAGATCGAAGAGGCGGAGGACCCGATAAAATTAGGCAACAGCCTTTGCTCCTATATGCTGCAGATATCTTTCGACTCGTTAAAAAATAAGGTAACAAGATAGATGCTCGTCCTTATCGGCACGGTGCCCAATAAAGTAGGCCTGCATATCGGCAGCGCGTCTGTCGACGGCGGAAAACTGAAGATAGGGAACGCTGAGTTCTCCGTCGAAAGGGGGACGGCCGCCATGGCCGCGTCTGCGGTGATGGTATGCAAGTACTACGGGCTCGAAAGTCCACTGTGCATATTCGGCGCGGATACCGGGGACGGCGTGGGCACCAACATGATGTTCCACGAGGCCTTTGAGAACCTCGATAAATACGATCCGGATGTCGTGACCCTGCATTATATGTTCCCGAAGGTGGGATACGGCGGGCCGTTTATCGCCAAAGTGGAATCGCTCAAGAAAAGGCCGCAGCTTATCGCCGACGCCGGAGGGATGTACCTGATGAAGACGACGAAACTGGCGGATAAGTTCGACGTATTCACCCCGGACCAGGGCGAACTGTATTTTCTCGCGGATGAAATGGCTCCCCACCCGCTTTATGTAAGGGAGGAGATAGCATACAAGGATTTGACGGCCGGATCGCTGGCCGGAATGGCGTATAAAAACAGGAACACCGCCAGGACGACTGTCATAAAAGGGGCCGTCGATCAGGTCTACCGCGGCGGGGTGAAAATAAAGGAAGTTTCGGGCCCGAATATACCGGCAATGGAAGCGATAGGCGGGACCGGCGATACCATAACCGGGATGCTCTCGGCCCTGAGGTTTAAGGGCGACCCGGACGCCGATTTCAAGGCGCTTATCATCAACCGCCTTATCGGGGAGAAGATCAGGTGCACGCCGGCGACCCAGATATCGGAATTCATAAATGCCGTCCCTGAGGCGATCGAAGAGTATGAAAAAAAATCCCGCTAGGCATTGGACGTATGCGGTGACCGGCCCGGTATTGGCGGCGCTGCTGATAGTCTTCTGGTATTTTAACCAGAATTACCTTGCAGATAAGAAGAGCGCAGTCGTTCTGTTGCTGGAAAACCCCATCCTGACATTCGGATTTGTCACGCTCGGCGCGTTCATAAGCGCGTTCATCTTCGGCGAATTCGGGATAAAAACGCCGCTTACTTATGAGCCGTTGATATACGGGCTGGCCGGGGGTCTCATAATGGGCACCGGGGCGACCATTGCCGCGATGTCGGTCTATTCGGTCGTGCTTTTTAACCTTGCCGGGATATTCAACCTGACGGCGTTCATGGTCACAAAGGGCTGGGTATACGCTGTTTTCATGATATTGGGTGGATTTTTCGGCTCAAAGCTGCTAAAATTCTTTACCCTGAAGACGGCAAGGGTAAAAAAGGATTTCTTCATCCCCGACGAGCTGATGGATAAGGGCGTCCAGAGGGCCGTTTTTTACGCGATCTTAGGATTATTTGTTTTTTTCGTCGTCGCGATACTCATATTCTCGAAATTGGGGACTCCCGGGAAAATAAGCTTTGTCTTTGCCGTAATATTTCTTTCGGTCTTCGGCGCGGTCGCCGAAAGGGGAACGATATGCATGTCGAGCATGCTTAAGGAGTGGTTCATCTCACGTTCCTCGTATGTCTGGCGAAGCGTCTTGTTTACCGTTATGTGCCTTGCCTTATTTTACCAGGCAGGGATACGGCTCTCTTTGTTCGGCCCGATCCTTCTCGAGAAGAACATTTCCGGGGCCGGTTTTCTAATGGCGGGATCATTTTTAATGGGTTTCGGTTTTATTTTTGCGGACGGGTGTTTTATAGGAAGCCTTTGGAAAGCCGGGCAAGGTAACATCATAAACATCGCCGGGATATTCGGGATGTTATTCGGGATCGGGATTTCGCAGGCGGTCATCCGGGCAACTGGTTTGCATCCCGCTGCCGGCCCTATCCCTAATTATATTGACGCGATATCAGGCTCTACCCCGTTTCTTGTTATCTTATGGGTAACCGGGCTTGTCCTGCTGCTGGTATTTAAACCGCAGCGTTATAGATATTGACGCAAACTTAAAGGAAGGGAAATACCGGTTCATGATCAAATCTTGCGGCATATGCGTCGGGGCATCGAACCTGACCTCTGTAGAGATATATAAGGAGGAGCATAGGCTCCGCGTGGGCAAGGTGATAAGCGTGCCCCACGAGGGGAACATATTCGGCTGCCTCGAGCAGGCCCTGAACAGGCTCCTCGACGATGGATACCGCAATATCGCCGTGACCGGCAGGAAGGTGGATTCATCGGTGAACCTGCCGTGGATCTCCGAACCCGAGGCGGTTGAAGAGGCGCTGAAATTCGTAAATACCGATAAGAAGCGCTACAACGCGGTCGTGAGCATGGGCGCCGAGCTCTTCGTTGCCTATGTGCTGGATAAGCACGGGAATATCTCCGGCGTAAGGACGCTCAATAAATGCGCCTCGGGGACCGGCGAATTCTTCGCGCAGCAGCTGAGGAGGATGAACCTCTCCCTGGGCGAGGCGGAGAAGCTCGTTTCTTCCGATAAGGTCTACCGGCTCTCAAGCAGGTGCTCGGTATTCTGCAAGAGCGACTGCACCCACGCGCTCAATAAAGGGCAGAATGTGAGCGAGATACTGGCGGGGCTGTGCGAGATGATGTCCAGGAAAGTCATGGAACTGCTCGTGGACATGCCTAAAGAAAAGGTGATGCTCATCGGAGGTGTCGCCCTGAACCCGCGGGTCATCAGCTTCCTTAAAAAAGAGATACATTCAATATACGTGCCTAACGAAGCCGCGTATTTCGAAGCCCTCGGCGCGGCCCTCTGGATAATGGAACACAACGCCGTCATATCCGGCGCCAAATTATCAAAGGACAGGCGGCGCTCCTCGAGATACACGGCCCTGCCGCCGCTTAGATCGGCGCTTCCGCTCGTCGAATTCAAGGATGCCTGGGAAAGAACGGAATATTCGGACGGGGACGTATGCATTTTAGGCCTCGACGTCGGCTCGACCACTACGAAGGCGGTAATAATGAGGGAGCGCGATAACGCGGTGCTCGACTCCGTATATCTCAGGACGAACGGCAACCCGGTCGAGGCCTCGCGCAATTGCTACAAGGCCCTTGAAAAGAACCTTAACAAGAAAATAAAGATAACCGGCCTGGGCGTCACCGGGTCCGGCAGGCAGATAGCCGCATTGCACGCGATGACGGACGGGATAGTCAACGAGATAATAGCCCACGCCCGCGCAGCCGTATATTTTGACGACGAAGTCGACACGATATTCGAGATCGGCGGACAGGACGCGAAATATACGCATATCAAGAACATGGTGGCATGTGATTATGCCATGAACGAGGCTTGTTCGGCCGGCACCGGCTCTTTCCTCGAAGAATCATGCAAGGAGACGTTGGGCGTTGAGCTGCGGGAGATCGAACGGTACGCGATGAAAGGGGAGAACCCGCCGAATTTCAACGACCAGTGCGCCGCATTTATAAGCAGTGACATCAAGACCGCTTCTTACGAAGGGCTCAAGAAAGAGGATATCGTCGCCGGGCTGGTCTATTCGATATGCATGAATTACAGCAACCGCGTCAAAGGCAACAGGATAGTGGGGGATAAGGTGCTCATGCAGGGAGGCGTATGCTACAACAAGGCCGTGCCTGTCGCCATGGCTTCGCTTTTGGGCAAGAAGATAGTCGTGCCGCCCGAGCCCGGGCTCATGGGCGCTTTCGGCGCTGCCCTGGAGATCAAGGATAAGATGGATAAAGGGCTGCTCAAGAGGAAAGATTTCGAGCTTTCCTGGCTTATCGGCAGGGACGTCAAATATCACGACAGTTTCAAGTGCAAGGGCGGCGCGGAAAAATGCGACCGCGGCTGCAGCATCCTCAGGATAGAGATAGGCGGCAGGATCTACCTCTTCGGCGGTTCGTGCAACAGGTATTATAATATAAACCATTCGGTAAATGTCGACGAGACAAAGTTAAACCTGGTCAAGATGCGCCAGGATAAACTTTTCGCGCCGCCGGCCCAAGGGGAAACCGCTCCTGAGGCCGCAAAGACCGTAGGTATAAGCAGGTCATTCCTTACGCACACCTTCTTTCCTTTATACTGCACTTTTTTTAGCTCCCTGGGGATGAGAGTTGTTGTTTCGGATGCCATATCCGACTACGGCGTACAGCATAAGAGGGCGCCGTTTTGCTATCCTGCCGAGATAGCCCACGGCCTCTTCCATAACCTCCTCGAGAAAGACCTGGATTATATATTCCTCCCGCAGGTCCTGGAACTTAAATCCAAGAAAGCGGAAAAGTCGAGGAAAGAACAGCAGTCCACATGCGTAATCCTCCAGAGCGAACCGTATTACCTGAAGAACACCTTCAAGAACTTCGACAAGAACAACGTCCTCGTCCCTGTGCTGGACTTTTCGAAAGGTCTCGGCGGCGCGCGCAAGGCCTTTGTGGAGATGTCCGGGAAAATGGGATTTTCGAAAAGGGACGCCGTAAGGGCCTATGAGGCGGCATGCGGCAGGCAGGATGATTTCACTAAGGGCCTGAAGCAATACGGGAGGGCGTGCCTCGGGGAATTGAAGAAAGACCCGGACAGGATAGCCGTAGTCCTTTTGGGAAGGGCGTATAATACCTTTGCCGCGGAAGCGAACATGGCGATACCGGATAAATTCTCCTCACGCGGGGTGACGGTCATGCCGTTCGATTCCCTGCCGTATGAGGACGAATCGGACGACGCGAATATGTACTGGGCGAGCGGGCAGATGATACTAAAGGCCGCGCGTTTCATAAAGAAGCACGCGCAGCTCTACCCGGTGTTCGTTACGAATTTCAGCTGCGGCCCGGATTCGTTCATCGTAGGCAATGTCAGGGATATAATGGATAAGAAACCGATCCTTATTCTCGAGATCGACAGCCATACCGCGGACGCGGGCATCAACACGAGGATAGAGGCCTTCCTGGATATAGTGGAAAGGTCCCGGAAACTCGACGCAGCCCCCTCTGACGGCGGGGAGGCGTTCACGCCGGCGCGCTGCATAAGCTACAAGAGAAAATTATGTGTGGTAGCTTCTGACGGGACGCGGTACGGGATCGACGACAGGAGGGTGAAACTGCTGCTGCCGCCGATGGGCACGATGGGGCCGCAGGGGCTGGCAGCTGTTTTTAAAACGGCGGGAATAAACGCGATAGCTCTCCAGCCGTCAGACGGCATTTCGCTTAAACACGGACGGGCGAATACGACATGCAAGGAATGCCTGCCGCTCATATTAAGCACCGGGAGTCTCATAAAATATCTGGAACACCGGGAGGACGGGGAGATACTCGTCTATTTTATGCCTTCGACCGGCGGGAACTGCAGGTTCGGGCAATATAAGACGTTCTTTAATGACCTCATAACGAAAAAGCGGATAAAGGACCTGGCGGTCTATTCGATGGATACCCAGAACAGCTACCTGGGCATGGGCAACAGTTTCAACATACTACTGCTTAAAGGCACGCTCATTTATGACGCGATGTATGACATAAAGAACGCGCTTAAGGTTTTGGCGAAAGACAGAGAAGCGGCGATGGGGATCTTCGATAAGCAGTGGGAGAATATTGTGCATTGCCTCGGGAAAAAAGGAGCCGGCCTTTACGAAGTCCTTGAGGCGGCGGCCGCCGCGCTAAAGGCCATTCCGCTGAAATACCCGCTCTCCGAGGCGACCACGGTGGCTATAATGGGCGAGATATACGTAAGGCGCGATGATTTCTGCTGCAACCCGCTCATCGAGAGGCTCGCGCAGAAAGGGATAGTCGCGAAGACCTCCCCGGTCCTCGAGTGGATCTGCTATGTCGATTACCTTGTGAAGAATAAATTGATAGAATCGAACCTGGGAATATCCGGCAAGATAGAATTCTTCGTGAAGACATTTTTACAGAGGAGCTACGAGAAGAAGATAAAGGGCATACTCGCCGGCTCCGGGCTCTACCATAATGACGCGATAGATATAGAAAAAATAATGAAGGCAGGGAGGAACTTTATCGACGAGCAGCTTACCGGGGAATCCATCGTCGTCGTGGGCTCGGCATTGAACGAAATAGTGGAATACGTCTCGGGGGTGATAAGCGTCGGGCCGTTCGCGTGCCTGCCCACCAGGATAATAGAATCGATATTGAACGGGAGCATGAACTTGAGCACGAAGAGAGAATTATCCGACCGGGATTTCCCCGGGCTCAAGGAGGTGGAGGAGCTTCCCTTCCTGTCCATAGAGATAGACGGCACGCCTTTTCCGCCTTTGATAGAAGCCAAGATCGAGGCGTTCTGCCTCCAGACAAAAAGATTGCACAAGAAGATCGTCACTTCGGACGCTGAAAAAGAGGACGGCTACCTCAGCTCTCTCCATAGCCGGTAGAGCTCTTCAAAACCGCATTCGTTCATTTTTTTAGCGCGTTTTTTCAGCGCCCGCTCGATATTCCCGAACCGTTTGGCGAATTTCTTTGTGGCGCTGTGGAGGGCTTCCTCGGCGTCGATGCCGCCGAAGCGGGAGAGTATCACGATAACGAACAATAAGTCGCCGATCTCTTCAGCGAGGCGGCACTTGTTGCCGCTTTTTAATTCCGCCTTTACTTCTTCAAGCTCCTCATGGATCTTATCGACGACAAATTTAACATCCGGCCAATCGAACCCCTGGTGGGCCGCGCGCCTGGAGACCTTCTGGGCCTTGATCAGGGCCGGCAGTGTCTTCGGTACGCCGTCTAATATGCTCTTCCTGTCTTTATAGGACCTTTCCTGCTCCTTGCGCGATTGCCAGTGTTTATAGGCGTCGTCCTCGTCCTTCGCCCTGTGTTTTCCGAAGACGTGCGGGTGGCGGTTGAGCATCTTCTTCGCCGACGTCCGCAGGACATCGTCGATATCGAAGGCGCCCCGCTCTTTCGCGATCTGGGCCTGGAATACCACCTGGAAAAGGAAATCCCCGAGCTCGTCCTTTAGTTTTTCCGGGTCTTTGGAATCTATCGCGTCGCAGAGCTCATACGCTTCCTCTATGATGTGTTTTTTGAGGGAGGAATGTGTCTGGGCCCTGTCCCACGGACAGCCGTCCTTCGCCCGAAGGCGGGCCATTATTCCGGTTAATTTCTCGAAAGGTCTTATGCTCATATGGACATGCGTTTCCGGTTAAGGTATACTGATTATAACATGAAATCCGAGATCCTCAAAATTTTTGTGGTCGCCCTGGCTGTTGTTACGCCGGTCCAGGCCTACGGCCGCGCCACAAACGACCCGGCAGCGGCCGCGATGTATAACGAGATGGGTGTCAAGGCTTTCAAGGACGGCGCGACGGCGGCAGCGGTATCCTACTTCGAACAGGCCCGCAGGCTTAACCCCTCGGATAAGACGATAAAGAAGAACCTTGCCGCCGCCTACACCGGCCAGGGCATGGCCGAATACGACAAGAGGGACCTCGCCGACGCGCAAAAATATTTCGAGGCCGCGCTTCAACTCGACCCTGAGAACGTGGATTCGCTGGTCTTATTGGGCGATATAAAATACCTGTCGCAAAAGATGGACGAAGCGAAGGCCCTTTGGGAAAAAGTGTTAAAGGTGTACCCGGATTATCGGTACAGGAAAGAGATCGAAGAAAAAATAGCGAAACTGGCCAAGGAAGCGAAGGTCGAGAAAGATTACCGCTCGACCGGGATGGACCGGTTCGAGATCAAATATTCGCGCGAAGGCGCCAGGTTAAGTTATAATATAAGGTATTACCTCCAGGAGGCATACAGGCTCCTCGGGCAGGACTTCGATTACCGTCCCGGTTACAGGATAACGGTCCTGATATCGGACAGGGAACAGTTCGAGACGATAGGCGGATGGCCGGCCGGGACCCAGGGAGGATATGACGGCAAGATACGGCTCCCCCTGATAGGCGCGGATTACACGCCCGACCACATACGGGGGCTGGTCTGGCATGAATACACGCACCTGATCGTGGAAGACCTTTCCAAGGGAAGGGCGCCGCTGTGGATGAACGAAGGGCTTGCCTATTACGAGGGTTTTAAGTATATGAAAAAGCGCATGGCTACATTGAAGGCTGCGGTCGATAAGAACCGGCTGATACCCCTCGCCGGCCTCGATGATGTTCTGAAGGCGCAAGACGTCGGTGAAGAGTACTGGCTCGCGTGCGAGGAGTCGTATACCATAGCCTCTTACATGATGAAGAGGTATAACAAATACACCATCCGCGAGATCCTTAAGGGGATGGGCGGGGGCGAGACGTTCGAGACGGTCATGAAAAAGAAATTTAACACATCCATGAAAGAATTCGAAAAACGCTGGCTTACCGAATTAAATAAAGGCAGGCTCTACTGATATGGCGGACAAAAAAGTATTCAAATCAGGGTTCGTGGCGATAATAGGCAGGCCGAACGTCGGCAAGTCGACGGTACTTAACCGCCTTGTCGGAGAGAAGGTCGCCATCGTCACGCAGAAACCCGAGACGACGCGCAACAAGATACAGGGGATATTGACCCGCCCCGACGCCCAGGTGGTATTCGTCGATACGCCGGGGATACATAAGCCCAAGAACCTCCTCGGAAAACAGATAACGCAGGTCGCGAAGGACGTTTTGCTCGAAGTGGACCTTATCGTCTTCGTCCTGGACGTCACAAAAGGCATAACCCCGGAAGATATGCTCATATTCAACCTCGTGAAAGCCGCGAATAAGCCGGCCATTTTGTTGATAAACAAGATAGACTTAAGGAGCAAGTCGCTCGCCCTGCCGCTTATCGAGGAAGGGGCCCGGCTCTACGATTTCAGGGATATAATCCCGACGTCGGCGTCAAACGGCGACAATATGGACGTCCTCCTCAAGAAAGTCATCGACTACCTTCCCGAGGGGCCGAAGTATTTTCCCGACAGCCAATTTACCGACAAGACCGAAAAGTTCATGGTCGCCGAGATGATCCGCGAGAAAGCCCTCGTGCTTACGCATGAGGAGGTGCCGCATTCCCTGGCCGTGCTTATAGAGGAATTTACCGAGCGCCCGAAGAAGCTTGTCTATATAAGGGCGGTGATATATGTCGAGCGCCATTCGCAGAAGAAGATACTGGTCGGCCACAAGGGCCAGATGTTAAAATCCATCGGCGAATCCGCGAGGAGTGACATCCAAAAATTCCTGAACCGCCACGCCTACATTGAGCTGTGGGTCAAGGTCCACGAGAACTGGCGCAAGGACCCCAACGCGCTGAAGATGCTCGGCTACGCGTAACTTTTCCCCCTTGTATTTTACCCAAAGTATGGCATACTTCAATTGACCGAAGAGGGCAAAGCCGCTCAGCGCGAATAGGCCAAAACGCGTTGATGCCGCATCAGTCGGCGCCGAAAGGGCGGGACGCAAAACCTCAAGCCTAAATCCCGCAGTCAGGGGACAAGGCCAAAAGGTTGCCGAAACTGGAGAAAAGGTCAAAGGCGTAGGTTGCCCCCTTAACGGTCAACTGACAATAATTGCCAACGGCTAGCAGGATTCAAGAAAGAAGCGGCAGTATCGCAGTAAGCAGCTTCGAAGGGGTTTAGAGCCGTTGGCGTTTTTTTTGACTTTTCCCTCCCAAGCCTATATAATACAAGAGATGAACCCTGCCAACCCAAGCATAGACAAAGCGTCCATAATAAGAAGGATACCTATCTTCTCAGGCCTACCGAGCGCGGCCCAAAAGCTGATAGAGGATTATTCCTATGTAGCTGAATACAAGAGGAACCATATTCTCTACCGCGAAGGCGGCCCGGCCGATTCCTTTTACTGCATGGTCACGGGGAGGGCGAAGGTATTCGTAAGGACGCCGTCCGGGGAAGAGAGGACGCTTGTCCACCTGCACCGCGGCGACTATGTGGGCATAATCTCGCTCCTTACCTCCGAGCCGCACTCCGCATCGGTCCGCATAATAAACGATTCGCTGGTCCTCCGCATAGATAAAAAGAATTTCGATCTCCTTCTCAAGGAAGCGCCCCAGCTTGCCCTGAAATTTACCGAGGCGCTCTCGCGCCGCCTGAAGAAGGCAGAATCGAAACAGAGGACGGTCTTCGAGTCTTCGATAATATCCGTCTTCGGGCTCGCGAAAAAATCCGGGCGGACAATGTACGCGGTCAACCTCGCGATAGCGCTGGCCTATGAGACGCGCAAAAAGGTCATACTCCTTGATATGAGCCATTCGGGGAACGAATGCTCCTCGATGCTGCAGATGGATGAGCTTAAACGCATCGACCTGAAGCGCCACAGCATGAATTACGAGGAAGCAAGGCCCCTGATAGCAAAATACGAAGCCGGGGGCATATACCTCCTTAACATGGGCTGCGACGACCACAGCAAGATCGAGCCGTCGCATATCATCTCTTTTTTGAGTTCCCTGGCGTCCGAGTTCAATTACATCATCGTCGACATGCCGGCGGAGATAGACAAGCCTACCTATAAGCTTCTCGAGCAGTCAGACCTCATACATGTAGTCAGTGACTGCAATGAGCATAACCTGAAAGCTACGGGAATGCTCATAAAAGAACTTAAGAAGACGGTGCAGGACCCCGAAAATACCGTCAAGGCGATAATAAACGAATTTGTGCGGACCGAGAGTTTCGAGGAAGAGGTAAAATTACTGGGCCACAAGGCCTATGCCGCGCTTCCGGACCTGGGGTTGCTTGCCGGGATGATGTCAGCGGGATTGCCCCCGGTATTGGCTGTCCCGGAGAGCCTCTATTCGAGGTCCGTAAGGAGGATAGCCCGCGAGATCGGGAAGATCCTCGTCGGCCTCGCGCTCGGCTCCGGCGCGGCGCTCGGGCTGGTCCATATAGGCGTATTGAAAGTGCTGGAGAGGGAGAAGATACCGGTAGATTTTATTGCCGGCACGTCGATAGGCGCGGTGATCGGCGCTTTCTGGGCGTCCGGCATAGAGATCGAGGAGCTCGAAAAGATAGCGCTGAGATTCAAGAGGAAGGACACGCTCTTTTCGCTGGCGGATTTTTCGCTCATACCGCTGCAGGGTTTCATGAACGGGAATAATTTCAAGAAGTTTTTCCGGGAACACCTCGGGAAGAAGACATTCCACGATACGCATATCCCGCTGAAGATCGTCGCGAATACGCTCCGCTCGCGGGAGAACATAGTTTTTGACGAGGGCAGCCTCGTCGACGCGCTCAGGGCATCATGCTCCATTCCGGCATTCATAAAACCCGTAAGATACGGGGACGACTTCCTTATCGACGGCGGCACCCTCGACCCGGTGCCGATAGACGTCCTGGCGAAACTCGGCGCGAAGAAGATAATAGCGGTGAATTGCCTGCCAAGCCAGGAAGAGATGATGAAGGCCTTCAAGGAATTCGAGGAGAAGCGCAGGGCCGACGAGATAAGGCTGTCGCAGCGCACGGTATTCTCGCGCCTCGCCTATAATTTCAGGAACTGGGTGCGCCGGACATTCGCGCCTAACGTATTCGACGTGATGATGAATGTTTCGCTGGCGATGCAGTATGCATTCGCCGAGGCTTCGTCCAAGGACGCGGATTGCGTCATACATCCGGTCCTCCAGAACGCGGCGTGGTTTGAATTGTATAAAGTAGAGGCGCTGATAAGGCGCGGGGAGCAGGAGACGGAAAAAATGCTCCCGCAGATAAAAGCATTGATAGAGGAATGATCATCTATACTATAAGGAGAGGGACTGATGGCAAGCGGTGAGAAGTTCGATTGCATCGTAGTCGGCGCCGGCCCGGCAGGGACTACGTGCGCGTATACGCTCGCGAAAGCGGGACTGAGCGTGGTGTTGCTCGAGCGCGGGGAGGCGCCCGGCTCAAAGAACGTGATGGGCGGGATATTATATTCGACGATACTCAATAAGGTCATACCGAATTTTTGGGAAGAGGCGCCGGTGGAAAGGCGCGTCGTGAAAAAAGTGTTCTCAGTCCTGTCCGCCGATTCTGAATTGCAGATGGGGATGAGGTTCGAGGGTTTCAATAAGCCGCCGTTCAATAACACCTTTACGGTCCTGCGCGGAAAATTCGACGCGTGGTACGCAAAGAAAGCGGAAGAGGCCGGCGTAATGGTGCTCAACCAGGCGGTCGTGGATAAGATAATAACGGAAGGCCGGAAAGCGGTCGGCGTAAAGACGCGGCTCGAGGACGGCGACCTCTTCGCCGACACGATCGTGGTCGCGGAAGGGGTAGGTTCGCTCCTCTCCGAAAGGTTAGGATTGAGGGAGAGGCACATCCCCGAGCATATGGTCACCTGCTGCAAGGAGGTCATCGCCCTGCCGAAGGAAGCCATCGAGGAGAGGTTCAATCTCGAGGGCGAGGAAGGGGTCTCGCTCGAATATTTCGGCGGCTCGGTAAAAGGGATGGTTGGCTCGGCATTCATATACACCAACAAGGAGACGCTTTCGGTCGGCATCGGCGTCTCGACGAGGGACCTCAAATACAACAAGTTGACGCCGAACGACCTCATCGAGAATTTCAAAGAACACCCGTCGATAAGGCGCCTCGTAAAAGGCGGGAAACTCCTGGAATATGCGGCGCATTTGATACCCGAGTTCGGGTACGACCACCTCCCGAAACTCACGATGGACGGGCTCATCATCGCGGGCGACGCCGCGGGTTTCGTCAATATGAACCCGATGTTCCACGAGGGCTCCAACCTGGCGATGGCCTCGGGGTTGTTCGCGGCCGAGACGATAATAGAGGCGAAACAGAAGAACGATTTCTCCGAGAACGGCCTCGCGGGATACCGCAGGCGGCTGGAAGACTCTTTTGTGTTCAAGGACCTGAAGCGCTATAAGGGCATTTCAAATTTCGCGGCGAAACATCCCGAATTTTTCAAGGAATATCCGGAGCTGCTGGTCGAGCTGGCCGAGGACTTCTTCACCGTGTCCGAGACGCCGAAAGGCAAGTCGAGGATGGCCGTGATAAAGAAGGGGCTGAAGAGGGTCAACCTCCTCAAGCTGGCTATCGGGATGAATCGCGCGCGCAAAGTGATGTTCTGACAGGATATTTCGATGCGTGAAGACACGATTCCTTTTATGTTTTTCTCGAGGGCGAACAAGTATGGGGATAAGTGCGCCCTCAGGTCTAAAGAGAACGGGAGATACCGGGATATAAGCTGGGCAGAGGCGGAGGGCAAAGTAAAAGACCTCGCCATCGGCTTTATATCCCTCGGGCTTAAGCCCGGCGAGAAGGTCGGCCTGCTTTCCGAGAACCGGCCGGAATGGGCCTATTCCGATCTCGCCGTCCTTTCCCTCGGCTGCGCCGATGTCCCGCTCTATCCCACCGATGTCCCGCGCCAGATGGAGTATATTCTCCGGGATTCCGGCTGCGCGATGGTAATAGTCTCGACCCAGGAGCAGCTGGATAAGATAACCTCTATAAAGCAGCGGCTCCCGGAGCTCAGGGAAATAATAATGATCGATCCGCCGGAAAAGGCGGGCGACGCCGCTGTCATCCCGTTCGAGTCGGTCCTTAAGGCCGGGGCGTCGAAGGCGCAGGAGCTGAGGGGCGAATTCGAATCCCGGCTTAACGCCGCGGAGAAAGACGGTCTCGCCTCGATAATCTACACGTCAGGCACGACCGGCGCGGCGAAAGGCGTCTGCCTGACGCACGAAAATTTCCTTTCAAACTGCAGGTCTTCCGTAGACCTCCTGCCTCTCGGCGAAGATGACACATGCCTCTCGTTCCTGCCGCTCTCCCACGTATTCGAGAGGATGGCCAGCTACTATTTCACGATGTTTGTCGGCGGAACGATAGCGTATGCCGGCAGCAATGAATCCGTAGCCCAGGACCTTAAAGATGTAAGGCCGACTTACGCCTGTTCCGTCCCGCGGTTCTACGAAAAGATGTACGCGAACATAATGGATTCCGTCTCGCGCAGCCCGGAGCCGGCGAAAACGATATTCGAGAGGTCGGCCGCGGCGGCCAAGAGATATGCCGAAGCCAAATTGAACAAATTAGGCCCCGGCCCGGTCCTCTGGCTTGAATACCAATTGGCGAAGGCGCTCGTCTTCTCTAAAATAAGGGACGCCGTCGGGGGAAGGATCAAGTTCTTCATATCGGGAGGCGCGCCGCTCTCGAAAGAGCTCGGCGAATTCTTCTATTCGTTCGGGATATTCATATTCGAGGGATACGGCCTGACCGAGACCTCGCCGGTCGTCACTGTAAATACTTTCAAGGCGTTCAAGTTCGGTTCGGTCGGCAAGCCCATCCATAACACCGAGGTCAGGATAGCTCCGGACGGCGAGATACTTATCACCGGCCCCGGGGTGATGAAGGCCTATTATAAAAAGGAAGCCGAGACCAAAGAGGCGTTCGACGCCGACGGGCAGTTCCGCACCGGAGATATCGGGTATCTCGACGAGGAAGGCTTCCTCTATATAACCGACCGGAAGAAGGATATCATAATAACCGCCGGCGGGAAGAATATCGCGCCGCAGAACATAGAGAACACGATCAAGTCCGATTCCTATATACACGAAGTCATCCTGCACGGCGACAGGAGGCCGTACATTACGGCCCTCATAGTCCCGAATTTCGACGCGCTCAAGGGCCTCGCCATGAGGCAGGGCATACCTTACATAAAGGCAGAGGAGCTGGCCAGGCATCCCCGCGTGCGGGATTTCATAGCCGATAGGATAGAGCAGAAACAGAAAGACTTCGCCAATTACGAGAAGATAAAGAAGTTCACCCTGCTGGAAAATAAATTGACTATCGAGGGAGGCGAGATAACGCCGACCCTGAAGGTAAAGCGGAAGGCCGTCGCGGAAAAATACAAGGATATCTTCGACGGGATGTACAGGTCCTAGGACGGCATAATGAAGACCGAAGGTTCGTTCAAGAATAAAGACGCCCAGAACATATTTTACAGGGCTTTCATCCCGGAAAAACCGAAGGCAGCGGTAGTCCTCGTCCACGGGCTCGGCGAGCATTCGGCGAAATACAATTATTTCGCCGAGGACGCCTGCAAAAAGGGGATGGCCTTCTTCGCCTATGACCAGCGCGGCAACGGCCGCTCCGGCGGCTTCAGGTGCCACGTCGACAGGTTCGATGATCTCGTGGAAGACCTGCGCCAGTTCGTCGGGATAGCCAAGATCGAATCACTGTGCGATGACGCCTTTATCGTGGGACTCAGCATGGGCGGGTTGACCTCGCTGCTCTTTTCGATGAAATACGGCGGGATGATAAAAGGCGCGGTTGCCTGCGCGCCCGCCCTGCGTTTCGTAAGCCCGCCCACCGGCATAGAGGCTGGCATGGCCGGATTGTTGTCTTTTTTCCTCCCGAGGCTCACGACGCCGAACAGGGTGCCTTTCGAATACCTTTCGCATGATAAAGAACTGATAGAGAAGACGAAAGGCGACAAGCAATCGCACAGGGTCATCTCTTTCAGGTTATTTACCGAGGCGACAAAGGCGGCGGCGTATGCCCTCGAGAACGCGGCGTCGATAAAGGTCCCGCTCCTGTTGCTGCAAGGCACCGGGGATAAGGTGGTCGACCCGTCCGGGACAAAGGAATTTTTCCGGAAGATGACTTTAGCGGACAAAGAGATAAAATTATACGACGGCCTCTACCATGAGCTGTTGCGCGAGACGGAGAGGCAGGAGATAATGGACTACATCCTCGGCTGGATAGCGAAAAGGGCGTGAATATGAGCCTTCGCGGCCCGTGCGCGTTTTTCCTTTCTTTTTTGCTGGCGTCATCGTCTGTTTGCGCCGCGGAGGATACGGATTATGCCCGCGAACGGCAGATGATGGTCGATTCCCAGATCGCCGCGCGCGGGATAAAAGACAAGAGGATCCTTGACGCGGTCGGGAAGATAGAGCGGCACAAATTCGTACCCGAAGGCATGAGGCAATATGCCTACGAGGATATATCCCTCCCGATAGGCGAAGATGAAGCCGTCCCCCCGGCGTATTTCGTCTCGCTGGTCGCCCAACTCGCCGGCCTTAAGGGGAAAGAGAAGGTCCTGGAATTGGGCATAGAGTCCGGTTACCAGGCGGCCGTCCTCGCGGAACTCTCCGCGGATGTCTATTGCGTCGAGCCGTCGCAGAAGATCGCGTTGGAAGCAGGGGAGAAGCTCAAGGCGCTGGGCTACAAAAATATAAAAGTGAAAACAGGCAGGGTTGACGCGGGATGGCTGGAATTCGCCCCTTATGATGTCATCGTGATAACCAGCCCGATAGATTTCGCCCCCCAGCAGGCGATCGACCAGCTCATGCCGAACGGCAGGATGGTGATGCCTCTCCGCGAATACTGGGGCAAGAAGATGGTCGTGCTTACGAAGACGCCTAAGGGCAAAGGCTTCGAGATGACAGGTACCCTGGTAACGCCGCTCACCGGCGAGGCGCCTTCGGCGGCCGCTAAAGAAACCCCGCCGAAACAAATAGACGACGCGAAATGGGAGACCGTAAAAGGCAGTAAGTGGATGAAGAAAAAATGAAATGGCCGCTCGCGTTTTATATCATGATATTTTTCGCGGGGACACCGGTTTTTTCTGTCTCCGCATACGGCGAAGAGGCGGACCCCGCCAAGTTTTACGATTACGCCAAGGGCGCGCCTCTTTGTAAGCTCGAGCCGAGGGAGAAGACGGGCCAATACGAACATTATTCTTTCAGCTATCCTTCCGCCCTGCAGACCGATTATCCCAATAATATGGTATACCTGGATTTTTATGAGCCGAAAGGCGAAGTCCTTGGCGAAGCCAAGGGACAGGAAAAATATCCCGCGGTAATATTCCTCAGCCATATAGCGGGAGGAGTGCCGCAGATCGAGGGGGAATTCTGCCGCGACCTCGCCTCCAACGGCATAGCGGTCCTGTTCATCCAGACCGCTTACCAGAAGGATTATAAGTTCAGCCGCAAATGGCTCGAGGAGAATATCAGGCAATGCGGCTCGGACGCGATAGTCCAGTTATTCCGGCAGATAGTCATCGAGGCGCGCCGCGGGATAGACTGGCTCGAGGCGCAGCCGAAGGTCGAGAAGGAAAAGATCGGCATAATGGGGTTGAGCCTCGGCGGGATAATGGTGCCCATAGTCACCGCGGTGGACCGGAGGCCGTGCTCGATGGCGATAGTCCTCGGCGGCGGCGATATGGGCAAGATAATGTGGAACAGCTTCGCGACAAAGACATTCAAGAAATGCCTGGAAGAGGAAGGGATAACTTCCGAGGGAGAGCTCGAGAAGAGGTTATGGATAATAGACCCGCTGACTTTCGCGGACGGGTGCAAGGGCAAGCCCATCCTGATGGTAAACGCGTATTTCGATACCGCGATCCCGCGCGCGAGCACCGACCAACTATGGGAGGCGCTGGGAAAGCCGCAGATAGTCTGGATACCGTCGGGCCATTTCACCTCGCTATTCACGATGGGCTACGCCAAATTGAAGACGTTCCAGTTCTTTTACGCGGAACTGGTCGACAGGGAAAAGGCCAAAAGGATCGAACCTTCGTATTATCCAGAGTATCCCGTATCGAATTTTTCGGTAGACGCGGGGAATATCATAGGCAATGAGACGAGCTACAAGGTCAAGGTCGGCACGAACAACAGGTACCGGGATATCCGCGCCGGCGTCATACGGCAGAACCTTTTCGGCTCGGGATATTTCGGCGGCGGCGAAGTGCTCTGGCGCGCGTCGAAAGACGACCGTCACGACATGCGGGACCTCGGCGGCAGCCTTATATTCGGGAGCCGGCTGACAAAGTATACCCACGGGTTCCTCGAATACACATACGAGCACGTGAATGTCGATAAAATAGCGGATTGGGCTCCCCAGGAATTCAAGAATAACGCGGGCAGGACCGGCGTGTCCACGCTATCCTTCCACTGGGAGAGGAACACCTTCAACGATAACCTTTACCCGACGGACGGCTCGTATTATCACGCCGGTTTCGGCGTCGCGGCGAAGGGCCTCGGCGGAGATTATAATTTCATGAAGGCCGTGGGCGAAGGGAGATGGTATTTCACCCTGCCTTTCCCGAAGATAACCGTCGCCTTCAGGGGGATGGGCGGGTGGATGGACAGGTACGGCGAAACGAAGGACGTCCCTTTCTTTGAAAAATTCATGTTGGGAGGGATAGATACGGTGCGCGGGTATAAAGTAAATTCCATAGGCCCTAAGGACGCTGACAACAGGCCCCTGTGGGGGACGGTGATGCTGCTGG
>JBAZFB010000016.1 GCA_041653595.1 Candidatus Omnitrophota bacterium
ATGCCTATCGCGCACAAGGCAATTTTCCCCAAGCCATCGCTGACTATAACAAGGCCATTGAAATAAATCCTAAACTTGCAGGAGCCTATATGAACCGTGGGGTTGCCTACGGCCAGCAAAACAACTTATCCCAAGCCATCTCTGATCTTACCAGGGCCATTGAAATAAATCCTAAACTTGCAGAAGCCTATGGCAATCGCGGGGTTGCCTATGACCATCAAGGCAATTTTCCCCAAGCCATCGCTGACTATAACAAGGCCATTGAAATAAATCCTAAACTTGCAGGAGCCTATATGAACCGTGGGGTTGCCTATGACCATCAAGGCAATTTTCCCCAAGCCATCGCTGACTATAACAAGGCCATTGAAATAAATCCTAAACTTGCAGAAGCCTATATGAACCGTGGGGTTGCCTACGGCCAGCAAAACAACTTATCCCAAGCCATCGCTGACTATAACAAGGCCATTGAAATAAATCCTAAACTTGCAGAAGCCTATATGAACCGTGGGGTTGCCTACGGCCAGCAAAACAACTTATCCCAAGCCATCTCTGATCTTACCAGGGCCATTGAAATAAATCCTAGCTATGCACAAGCCCATTACAACCGCGGGGTTGTCTATAGTGCGACAAAAGACTATGACAAGGCCTGGAATGATGTGCATAAAGCAGGGGAATTGGGATATAAAGCCGACCCCGCTTTTCTTGATAGGCTTAAGAAAGCCTCTGGAAGGGATAAGTAGTCTTATACAAGTTGCAGTGAATCTAATTGTGTATGGATGAGTTTAGATTGGTCTGAGTATAGTCAGTTGCGAAATTCGTCTAACACAGGGAGCCATAATAAAAACCCTCTGCAATTAACCGTTGCGGAGGGTTTTTATTTGGAGTAGAATCAATTCAAAAGGAGGTTCAAAATGGTTAATGAATTGTTGGATATCGCGAAATTCCTCCTGGGGTTCTTGCCCTGGATCCTGTTTTTGATCTTGCCGACCGATAGCTGGGAACATTTGGAGAGAGCAGTTGCGATATGCCTGGCCATATCCGTTATTTTCGGCTGGAAAGAGCTGCGCAAGGGCTTCATTTTGCAGTGGGCTTCTATAATGTTTTTCCTTGTTTGCACAGTATCATTCTACGGCTTCAAGTGGATCTGGCTGGCCCAGCATATGGCCATTATTTCAAACGGTTTCCTGACCGGTGTTATTTGGTTCACGGTGCTGACAGGCAAGCCGTTCACATTGCAATATGCGCGGGAAGAGCTGCCGAAAGATCAATGGGATAATGTAGATATGATCCGCGGCTGCCGGTTCATCGCCATTTTTTGGGGAGCGCTGCTTTTGGTCCCGACAGTTTTCAGCGCTTTCCGGTTATTCTATCCCGCCGCCTTACCGGGTTCTTTCTATTCCTACCTCAGCCCGCTCTGCATCATTATCGGCGTATCTTATACCACTTTATATAAACACAAGAAACGAGAGCAGCGGGGAGCCGAATCGCACAGTTGATCGCAAGCCAGTTTCCCAAACAGAAAGGACCAGCCATGGCAAAGAAGGTATTGTTTTTCGTATTATTAGTAATGTTGTTGATCCCTCAGTTAGCTCGCTCCGAAGGAGCGAAACCCATCCAGTTGGCTATATTCGATCCTATCCAGCTCGTCCCGGAGAATGAGTCCATAGGAGGCCTGAGCCTTAGCCTTATCTACGGAGCCAATCAGGATGTCAGCGGCATAAGCCTCGGCCTCATAAACCGCACCAAAGGGCGCGGCGTAGGCCTGCAATACGGCGCCGTGAATATTACGGAAGGCGATTTCACCGGGTTGCAGTGGGGTTTTGTTAACTGGTCGGAAGGATTCATGCATGGCCTGCAATACGGCGCCTTGAATGTCTCGAAAGGCCAGTCCGCGGGCGTAGAGCTGGGCCTGGTCAATTACAGCAAGGATTCATTCAGCGGTTTCCAGGGCGGCGTCGTCAATTACGCGGGGGAGATGCACGGCCTCCAGTTCGGGTTCGTCAACTATACGAAATCCCTCGACGGCCTCCAGATAGGCCTCGCCAACTACAACGGCAACAAGAAGCCGCTGGAATTCATGGTCCTTGTTAACTGGTCCTTCTAACACGCGGTTATGTGGTATATTTATATATTGAAGTGCAAGGGCGGAACTTTATACACGGGCATGACCAATGATCTGGAACGCCGCTTCAAAGAACACTTGAGCGGGAAAAGCCGTTACACCAGCTACAACCGGCCCGTATGTTTAGTATATAAAGAGGAACATCCGACCAGGTCCGCGGCGGCGAAACGTGAGGCCGAGATCAAGAATTGGGCTCGCGGAAAGAAACTTGCGCTTATTAAAAGCGGGATAATGACCGCAAGGAGGCAGGGATGAAAAAAATAATGGCAGCGGCCGCGATATTGTGCCTTGCGGCGAGTTGTTTCGCGGTAACTCCTTCCCAGCAAAAAATGGAACGTGAAGCTTTGGTAGGAGATGATCAGTCGGCAGGGCTTTCCGGGGAAGAAGCGCCCCTCGTGACATTGGCCGGTGAAATAGTCTCGATCAAGAGGTCGCTCAATAAGATCACGGTCAAGGACCAGAATACGAGCACCGAGAAGGAATTTACCGTAAAGTCCGAAGATATCAAGTCGGTCAAGCTCGGAGATACTGTCGAGGTCAAATATAAGCCCGGCTCAGGCGTCGCCGATAGCATTACGGCCGCGAAACCCTCGCAGCCGTCACCGGCGTACTAATAAAATATGTTGCGTTGGGTTTTAATTTAAGGTAGAATTATATCAAAGGTAGTTGTTAATAAAAAGGAGGTAACATGGGGTATCAAGGTGGTGGTGGTGGTGGGTTCGGCGGCGCGCCGAGAGAGATGCACAAAGCGACTTGCGCGGATTGTAAGAAGGAATGCGAAGTCCCCTTCAAACCGAGAGATGACCGTCCCGTATATTGCAAGGACTGTTTTTCGAAGCGCAAGAACGAAGGACGTTAAAGAGACTCGATAGACAGATCAAAGGTCCCCTGCAATTTAACTTGCAGGGGATTTTTGTTTGCCGTAGAATAACACCATGCCAAAAAAGATATTGGTCCTCAACGGAAGCCCGAAAAGGAACGGTAATACCGCAAAGCTTGTCGAGTGGTTCACTGAGGCCGCGCGCTCGAAGGCCGCCGATGTCGAGGTCATAAACGCCGCTTTCCTCAAGTACAAGTCCAGCGGCTGCACATCCTGCAGGACCTGCCAGAAGATAAAGGAATACAAATGCGCGATAAAGGACGATGCGCAGCCGGTCCTCAGGAAGATGGCGAAGGCGGATGTCATCGTATTCGCCACGCCGTTATATTTCTACGGGCCGAGCGCCCAGCTTAAGGTCATAATCGACCGGATGTTCTCGCTCTATAAATGGGACAATACGACCGATACGTTTACGTCCCCCCTGAAGGGCAAGACCATGGTCCTGCTGCTCAACGCCTATGAAGACGTAGGCCTGGACCTGGTAAAGAAGTCATTTAAGATCATAGCCGACTACAGCGAAATGAAGTTCCTCTCCCTGCTTGTCCCCAATGCCCGCGAATCCGGGGAGATCGTAAAACTAAAGGGCATCCGCAAGAAAGCGGCCGCGTTCGGCAAAAAAATAGCTTTTATTGCTTTAAAAGAGTAAGATAATTTTCCGCAGAGTATGGTAAAATAACCAAAAAGGAGATGGGACAATGAAGAGGATTTTTGTCTTAATTGGCGTTCTATTTTTTGCAATAACCGGCACTAACATCAACGGAGGCCTTTTTGCCATGGATGACCAGGTCGTTGTATTAGAAACTAACCAGGGGAATATCGAGATAAAACTTATACCCGAGGTAGCGCCGAAGGCTTGTGAGAATTTCATCACGCTTGCCGGGAAGGGGTATTATGACGGCCTGATATTCCACAGGGTCATAAAAGGTTTTATGATACAGGGCGGCGACCCGACAGGGACGGGCACGGGCGGGCAATCGTGCTGGGGAAAACCGTTTGCGGACGAAACCGACCCGAAAGTCCAGTTTGATACTCCGGGAGTACTGGCCATGGCGAACGCAGGGCCAAATACCAACGGTAGCCAGTTCTTCATTACTACCGCCAAGACCCCGTGGCTTAACGGGAAACATACGATATTCGGCAAAGTGGTATCTGGCTATGATGTGGTCGAGAAGATAGAGAACTCGGCCGTCGGCAGGAACGACAAGCCTAAGGCCGAGCAAAAGATCGTCAAGGCATATTTAAAGGCCGCAAAATAAATATTTAATTAACGGCCGTAAATTTTTCCTTTGGAGCGCCGCAAATAGAGCAGACCATAGGCGGCTTATTCTCCGTCACATTGCCGCAAACCAGGCATACGAAGAAATCCTTCTTCTGGCCTTTCCATGAATCAAGGTCCTTCAGAGCCTTTTTGAATAGTTGGGCGTGAACTGCCTCGACCCTCACTGCGCCCTTGAACGAAGCGATCGCGGGTTTGACCTTATCCTTCTCCGCCTGGGCCAGGAATTCCGGGTACATCTTGCCGGATTCGTAATTTTCCCCGTTTATGGCCGTTTCAAGGTTTTCTTTCGTGCTTTTTACAGGCGTGGCCAGCATATTCACCTTGGGGACCCCGCCTAATTCCTTTATCGCCCTTTCATGCCCCTCATAATGGACCTGCTCCGAACGCGCGGCTGCCCTGAAAAGACTCGCAACGCCCTTGTAGCCTTCCTTGTCCGCCTGCTGGGCGAATGACATGTAGCGGACCTGGGCGTTCTTTTCGCCGTTATAAGCGGATAAAAGATTAGCTAGTGTTGCTCCGGGCTTCGCGGCGGCCGGTTTTGCGGCGGCGTATGCTTTGCCGGAAAGCAAAGAGAAGACAGCGACGCAGAGCGCCATTACGATAACGCCTCTCCTGAACATAGTACCCTCCTTTGTTGCGGCCATTTTCACATAACCAGCCGGGGATTTCAATAGGGTTATTCTACATTATTCTGACTTTTTTCCGCTTTCTTTTCTTCCTCTTGCGGAGGTCCCGTCTTTAAGGTAAAATGTAACCATGCAAAAAACCGTTGAGATAACCGATAAAGCGAGCGAGCGCAGCCAATTATCCGCGGCGAGCGTATCATTCTGGGGCTCGATAGCGCTATTTGTTATTTCTGCGGCAGCGGGTATCGCCGTGGATTCCATCACGCTTATTTTGGACGCTTCCGCAAGCCTTGTCATTTTGGTCGTAGCCTTCCTCATGAGCTCCACGATAAAGAAGATACACAGCCCGCCCGACGAGATCTTCAATTTCGGTTATGAAAAATACGAGCCGTTCACGGTCGTATTGCAGGGCGCCCTTATAATCACGACCTGCCTGATAAGCGCTAAATTCGCGATCCAGGACATCGTCCATTCGGAAGATATAGAGAATTACCGGATACCTGTTATCGCGGCATGCCTGTCAGTCGCGATAGGGGTGTTCGTAAGCATATTCATCAAAGCCGCCGCGCGCAGGACACACTCATCGATGATGCATACGGCGAGCATGCATTGGTTCATAGATACAGGCATGTCGGTCGGCATACTCGGCGGGTTTTGCGCGGGCTGGGTGCTGAAAGAGAAGGGGTACACCAATATCACGCGTTTCGTCGACCCGGCCATGGCTATTATACTGGCGCTGATCTTCATTATACCTCCCGCGAGAACGATAAAAAGGCATTTTATGGAGCTTTTGGATGCCGTCCCGTCAAAAGATATAAGGGATAAAGTAAGGCAGGTAGTGGATGAATATAAGCCCAGGATGTTCGGTGTCAGCAGGGTCAGGACAAGGAAAGCCGGGGATAAGATCTTCGTAGATATCTGTTTTGTCGTGAAGGAAGATATGACCGTCAGGGAGGCCGAAGCGGTCGCCGCGGATTTCGAGAAGGACCTTAAGACCCATTTGCGCCATCTTGACGTAGTGGTATATTTTAAACCTATGAAATAATCCCATGTCAAAAAGCCGGCTGGAAAAGAAGATATATTACCACGACACGGATTGCGGCGGCGTCGTTTATCACGCCTCGTATTTAAACCATCTCGAAGAAGGCAGGACCGAACTTCTTCGAGAAAAAGGTGTCGATGTCGGAGAACTCGCCCGCGAGGGGACGATCTTTCCGGTCGTCCGCATCGAAATCGAATACAAATACCCCGCAGTATACGGCGACACCATCGAAGTGCTCACCTCGATCGAGAAGGTCGGCCACGCCTCCATAAATTTCGACCAGGAGATAATGAAGGGCGGCACCCTGCTGCTGAAGGCGAAGGTCGTTTGCGCGTGCGTGGATGCGGACCTGAAGGCAAAGCCTATCCCTGAAGCGGAACTTTCCAAACTGAAAATTGTCTAAATGAGTGAAAAGAGCATAAATTTCGACGAACTGGTCCTGGAGCATAAGGACAAGGTGTTTAATTTATGCTATCGCTTCATGGGCGATCACGGCGAGGCCGACGACTGCGCGCAGGAGACTTTCGTCAAGGCATACCGGTCGCTGAAGGATTTCAGGCGCGAGTCGTCAGTATCGACGTGGATCTACAGGATAGCGGTAAACACGTGCAAGAACAGGCTCTCTTCCGCGCAATACCGCAGGAGCAGGTATATGGTGCGGCTCGATGAGCCGAAAGATACCGGGGACGGCGAGCAGCCGGTCGAGATAGGCGGCAAGGCCCTTTCCCCGTCGGCTGAGCTGGACAGGAAAGAAAAGGGGGAGACGATACAGGAGGCGATAAATTCACTTAGCGGCGACCACAGGTCGGTTGTCGTGCTCCGCGATATCGAAGGGCTCTCATACGAGGAGATATCTGAAATTACGGGTTATAACCTCGGCACAGTGAAATCGAAACTGGCGAGGGCGAGGCAGGAATTAAGGGAGAAGCTAAAGGGGCTGGTCTAGATGGAACGCGAAGACAAAAAAGACATGATGCCGGAAGAAGAATACCTGAAGCGGATGAACGCCTTGCCTAAGGTGAAAGCGCCCGAAGATTTTCTTCAGAAGGTGCATGAGCGCATTGAAAGGCGTTCGGCCTTCGAGAAGATAATGCGTGCCTTGTTCGTGCCGGTGAAGATCAAGGTCCCGCTGGAACTCGCGGCGATGGCGGCGGCGGTCATCTTGATCGTCTCTACGGTAGGCATAAAGAAGCCCATGGAACAACTTGCGTATGCGCCGAAGGCAAAAATGGCGACCGGGACAGGGGTCATTATGAAAAGTGAATTGTCTGCCGGCAGCAGGTCGGCAGTAGCCGAAGAGGACAAGAAGATAGACACGGTCTTTATTAACAAAGGATTAAACGATTCCGATAGCAAACCCATTGAGATCGCCCTTCTCGTCAGGACAGAAGAGCCGGTCAAGGCGCGCGAGGCGCAAAAATCCGCAGCGACGGACAGTTTTGACTCGAGGAAATTTAAAGAAGTGTCCGCCCGGGAAGAAAAAGCCGTCCGTCCCGAAGCGGAAGCGGCCATAGGCCGGAAAACGTATTTGGCCGAAGCCCTTTCGAAAGTAAAGAACCGGGTAGAGCTGGCGCAGGGTAAAGTCACAAACGTCGAAGTAAATAAAGATACAGGCATACCCCAATACGTCGATGCCGAGATACCCGCGGCCGGTTACGCGAAATTCGTAGAGAACCTGTCAGGCATCGGCACCCTCCAAGAACCCCTCCTTAAAGAAGCGCCCCAGGGCCGGGATATCGTCCGGGTCCGCATCAAGCTACTATAAGGGATGTTGTCTTTTTGAAGCGTCCCCGAATTTTTACTGGATAATTCCAGGGGCACAATATATACTTAATGTTGTGCCCCTTTTGTATAAATGAGGAGGAAAAATAATGAGGGTTCCTTTTTGTTTTGCGGTCATGCTGGTCCTGTCGCTGGCCGCGCCTTCCTTCGCGGTGGACTTTTCCGCCGATGTAGTCACCACCCAGGCGGGCAAGACTTTCAGCGCCAAGGTTTTCGTCAGCGGAGAAATGAGCAGGATGGAAGCCCCTGAGAGCATATCCATATCGAGAGTAGACAAAAAAGTCGTCTGGATACTGATCCCCGGACAGAAGGTGTATATGGAGCAGGCTTTTGACGCCAAAAAATTGATGGCCGCCCCGGATAAGGTAGAAGGTGAGCTTGAGCGCACCCCTCTCGGGAAGGACACGGTGGACGGCAAGACGGCGGACAAATATAAGGTAACCTACGAAATAGAGGGTATCAAGAACGAGATGTTCCAATGGGTAGAGAGCGGTTCAAACCTCCCGCTTAAGTCTGCCGCTTTGGACGGAAGCTGGAGCGTAGAATACAGGAATATCAAGACCGGACCGCAGCCTGATTCGTTGTTCGAGGTGCCGTCCGATTACAAGAAATTCTCCATGGAGATGCCTGACATGGGCAACATGATGAAAGGAATGGAAAAAAATGAATAGACCCGGGATCTTCCTGCTCGCACTTGTCTTATTTCTTTTGTTTTCGGGCGCGGCTGTTTACGGCGAGGACCAACAGGTGGAAAAGAAGATAGATGAATTGATAAAAAAGATGACGCTTGGCGAGAAGGTGACCCTTATCGCGGGAAACGAGATGGAGACGTATTCCATCGACAGGTTGGGTATCCCGAAATTGAAGTGTTGCGACGGCCCGGTCGGCGTCGCCAGGAGCGGCCCGGTGACGGCATTCCCGTCGTCCATATGCATGGCCGCGACATGGGACCCGGACCTGATCTATAAAGTGTCGACGGCGCTTGCCGAAGAAGTCAAGGGGAAGGACAGGAACATGTCCCTGGCGCCGTGCGTGAATATCCACAGGGTCCCGATGGGCGGAAGGAATTTCGAGAGTTTCGGAGAAGACCCGTATCTCTCGTCACGGCTGGCTGTAGCGTATGTGAAGGGCCTGCAGGACAATAAAGTCCTCGCGACGGTAAAACATTACGCCTGCAACAACCAGGAATGGGAACGCGGCACGATAGATGTGGTCATCGACGAGCGGGCGCTCAGGGAGATATACCTGCCGGCATTTGAGGCGGCGGTGAAAGAAGGCGGTTCGTGGTCCGTAATGGCCTCCTACAATAAAGTGAACGGCTACCATTCGAGCGAGAATGATCATTTACTGAACGAGATACTTAAGAAAGAATGGGGATTCAAAGGGTTTGTCGTCTCGGACTGGGGGGGGACGCACAGCACGGTCAACGCGGCGAATTACGGCCTCGATCTCGAGATGCCTAGAGGGGATAATTTTAACTCGAAATTGGTGAGCGCGGTCAATAACGGCCAGGTAAAGGAAGCCGTGATAGACGACAAGGTAAGGCGGATCCTGAGGGCGATGTTCTGGCTCGGCCTCTTCGACGCCAACCCGGCGCCGAACCGCGGGTCCCTTAATACGGCGCAACACAAAGAGGCGGCCTTCCTGACGTCCAGGGAAGGGATAGTCCTGCTCAAGAATACCGGCGGTGTCCTGCCTATCGACATAACCAAGATAAAATCGATCGCGGTCATAGGCCCCAATGCCGCTGCCAACAGGTTCGGCGGCGGAGGCAGTTCAGAAGTGACGCCTGCCTATAACGTGAGCCCGCTCGACGGACTGAAGAAGAGACTCGGCAATAAAGTCGCAATAAATTACGCGTTGGGATGCAAACTTGAGGGCGAAGTGGTGCCGATCGAGACGTCGGCTGTCCAGACCGTCTTCAACGGGAAAAAAGTAAACGGTTTTCTGGGGGAATATTTCAATAACCAAGGGCTCGAGGGCGCTCCGGCCGTGAAAAGGGTCGATAAGCATATAGACTTCTCGTGGGGCGATGGGCCGCCGGCAGACGGCATACAGCAAGACCATTTCTCCGCCAGGTGGACGGCGAAACTCACGCCGCCGAAGACCGGTGAGTACGAGGTGAACCTGCGGAGCGACGACGGTTCCCGCCTCTTCATAGACGGCAGGGAGATCATAAACAGCTGGAAAGACCACGGAGAAGAGACTAAAAGCACTACGATGAAGTTTGAGGCGGGCAAGGAGTACGACCTGCGCGTCGAATTCTATGAGAACAGCGGAGGAGCGGTTGTTAAGCTGGGATGGGATATTCCACGGGAATTGGCCGCCGAGGCCGCCGAGGTCGCGAAAAAATCCGATATCGCGATCGTATTTATCGGTCTCTCCGGCCGTTTCGAGTCCGAATGTTTCGA
The DNA here is from genome assembly GCA_041653595.1 of Candidatus Omnitrophota bacterium. Taxonomy (NCBI): domain Bacteria; kingdom Pseudomonadati; phylum Candidatus Omnitrophota; species Candidatus Omnitrophota bacterium. Next base: position 10,143 of record JBAZFB010000016.1, read on the forward strand.
CAGGAAGGATATAAACCTTCCTGATGGCCAGAACGATCTCGTTAAGAAGGTCGTCGCGGCGAATAAAAATACGGTCGTCGTGTTGAATTCCGGCGCCGCGGTCATTATGAACGAATGGGTAAATGACGTCCCTGCGATCCTCGAGATGTGGTATCCGGGACAGGAGGGCGGCAATGCTATCGCGGATGTGCTGCTCGGATATTACAATCCGTCGGGCAAACTGCCCACGACCTTCCCTGTAAGATGGGAGGATTGTTCGGCATATTCCACTTATCCGGGCAAGAACGGCAAAGTGTATTATTCGGACGGCATCTTCGTAGGCTACCGTTACTTCGACAAACAGGGGACAAAGGTCCTCTTTCCGTTCGGCCACGGCCTTTCTTATACCACCTTTGAATACAGCAACCTTACGATAACGCCCGGCGCGGTGTCGGACGGTAAGATCGATCTCACAGCCTCTTTCGACCTTAAGAACACCGGCCGGAGGGAAGGCGCCGAGGTCGCCCAGTTGTATATAAGGGAGGTCGCTCCCGGCATCGAGAGGCCCGTAAGGGAGCTTAAGGGATTCAAGAGAGTGAATCTGAAGCCCGGCGAAACGCTAAAGGTGACATTCAAGCTCGATAAGAGGTCCTTCGCGTTCTATGATGTCGATAAGAAGGATTGGACCGCCAACCCCGGAGAATTCGAGATCGAGGCGGGCAGCTCGTCCAGGGATATCAAGCTCAAGGGTACCTTTACCCTGCAAAAGGGCAAAATGCTTTGATGCTGGTCAGGGAATTCGTTTCGCTCGGCGTTTTTCTCGCGTTCATTCTCGCCGTATACATAAAAGAGGGCCAGCTGATATCCGGGCTGGTCCTCCATAAAGTACGGCGCAAGGAAGGGCCTTCCGGTTTCCTGTCCAAGCCGGCGATAGCCGTCCATATCCTGGCGGCGGCCGGTATCCTTTGTTTCCTCTACGGCCTTTTAATAGAACCGCATTGGATAGAAGTCAAGAGAGTGGAGATAGAGAGCGGCAAATTATCCCGCGCCAGTCTCCGTATAGTCCAGCTATCAGACCTGCATACCGACCCCAAAGGCACAAACGAGAAAAAAGTTATAGAGGCGGTGAACGCGCTGAAACCCGACATCATCGTCTTCACAGGGGACGCGGTAAATTCCCCGAAGTCGCTGCCCGTCTTTAAAAAGACCCTGAAGAGCCTTAAGGCGAATATAGGAAAATATGCCGTGACAGGAAACTTCGATTACTGGTTCCTGCGCGGGCTCGACCTGTTCGGGGGGACCGGTTTTGTAGCCTTGGACGGCAGGATCGAGAGAATAGACAAAGACGGAGATATTTTTTTCATCTCGGGCCTTAATTTCGAGCACGGCGGGCATTGGTTCCCCGTATTGAAGAATGTGCCGCGGGGATATTACAGCATATTTTTGTACCATAAGTCCGACCTTATCGAGGACCTGAAAGGCGTAAATGTCGATCTGTATCTCACCGGACATACCCACGGCGGACAGGTGGCGCTCCCGTTTTACGGGGCGATAATCACCCTTTCGAAATACGGCAAGAGATATGAAGCAGGGGAATACAAGGTCGGGAATACCGTCCTTTACGTGAACCGCGGCATAGGTACCGAAGGGAAGGCCGGCGTGAGGGTCAGGTTCATGGTGAGGCCGGAGATAACCGTATTCGATATCAAGCCCGCGCGTCCCGCCGCAAAAAAATGAAATTGGCCGTTGAAAAATCCCGCCGTTTGTGGTATAAATAATCATTCTACCGAGGAGGAAATCCAAAATGGGCAAATCAATTAAAGGCACAAAGACCGAGAAGAACCTGCTCGCTTCATTTGCGGGAGAGTCCCAGGCGAGGAACAGGTATACGTATTTCGCCAGCGCCGCGCGGAAAGAAGGCTATGAGCAGATAGCGAACATATTCACCGAGACCGCGGAGAACGAAAAGGAGCACGCCAAGGTATTTTTCAAGTATCTTGAAGGCGGAGATGTCGAGATAACGGCCGCTTATCCGGCCGGCAAGATAAATAACACCAATGCGAACCTTGAAGCCGCGGCCGCCGGCGAGAACCTGGAGTGGACTACGCTGTATTCCGATTTCGGAAGGATAGCCGAGGAGGAAGGATTTCCCGAAGTCGCCAGGTCCTTCGAGCAGATAGCGAAAGTTGAAAGATTCCACGAATCGAGATACAGGAGGCTCATCAACAACATAGCGAACGGCGAAGTATTCAAGAAGAAGGCGCCGGTCAAGTGGCATTGCATAAACTGCGGCTATGTGTTCGAAGGGGCAGAGGCCCCAAAAGAATGCCCGGCCTGCAAACACCCACAGGCATTTTACGAGATCCTCTCCGAGAATTTTTAAGGGGTATTACTCCAGCCTGAAGAGATACCGCCATGACACAGAAAGCGCAATACCCGTCTTTTGATTATATCGGCAGCCCCATCGAGGAGATATTTTCCAAGCTTAAGACCTCCCCGAAGGGCCTCTTCGAGAAAGAAGCGCAGAAGCGGCTCGAGTATTACGGCTTCAACGAACCCGCCAAAAAAAAGAAGAGGACCGTATTAACCGAGATCCTCTCTAAATTCCTGAATCCCCTTGTTATCGTCCTGGTCATCATCGGGTCGTTTTCCCTTTATTTTGGCTCGCAGATTAGCGCGCTGCTCATCTTCATGATGGTAATATTAAGCGTATTCCTTTCGTTCGTACAGGAGCACCGCTCCGAGAAAGCCGCGGAAAAACTGAGCGAGATGGTCCGCACGACCGCGACCGTGTACAGGAACGGCAGGCCAAAAGAAATAAATATCCGCGAGATAGTCCCGGGGGACATCGTCGACTTGTTCGCGGGCGACATGATCCCTGCTGACTTAAGGATCATCTCGTGCAAGGACCTCTTCATCAACCAGGCGTCCTTGACCGGAGAATCTTTCCCGATAGAAAAGGTCGCCGGGCCTGTCCAGGCCAAATCGTCCTCGACCTCGGAATTGCGGAATATAGCTTTTATGGGATCAAGCGTCGTAAGCGGCACCGCGCTCGGCGTGGTCGTGAAGACAGGGATCGCGACGCAATTCGGCGAGATCTCGCGCAAGCTCGCCAGCATGAGGATCGAAACGAGTTTTGACAGGGGGGTCAACAGTTTCGTCTGGCTCATGATCCGCGCGATGCTGTTAATGGTAATAGCCATTTTCGCGATAAACGCGATGCGGGGCCGACATTTTATCGACGCGCTCCTTTTTTCCCTTAGCGTCGCGGTCGGCCTCACGCCTGAGATGCTGCCGATGCTTATCACCATCAACCTCTCAAAAGGCGCCATAGCGATGTCTAAGAAAGAGGTGATAGTCAAACGCCTGAACTCCATCCAGAACTTCGGCGCGATGGATGTCATCTGCACCGACAAGACCGGCACGCTCACCATGGACCAGATCATACTCGAGAAACATTGCGATGTGGTGAGGAAAGAGGACCAGGATGTCCTCAAATATGCCTATATTAACAGCTATTACCAGACGGGCCTGAAGAACCTCCTCGATAAAGCCATACTCAAGCACGAGAAGATAGCGGTCAAGAAATTCAAGAAGGTCGACGAGATGCCTTTCGATTTTTCAAGGAAGATCATGTCCGTCGTCGTCGATATGGACAATAAGCACACGCTTATCTCGAAAGGGGCCCCCGAGGAGATATTCAAGCGCTGCTCGCATTACGAGCTAGACGGGGAGATATTCGAGATGGAGCAATGGCTCCTGGCCGACTTGCGCGAGGAGTACGACAGGCTAAGTACCGATGGTTTCAGGGTCCTGGCCATCGCCTATAAGGATGAGGGGACCAAGAAGGAAGCCTATTCGCGGGACGATGAGCAGGAACTCGTCCTGAAGGGTTACGTCGCTTTCCTCGACCCTCCGAAGGCGGACGCGAAAGAAGCCATCGAGGCGCTTACGAAGCAAGGCATACAGTTCAAGGTCCTGACAGGCGATAACGAGCTCGTCACTCAGAAGATATGCAGCGAGGTAGGGCTTGGGATAACCGGCCTCGTGCTGGGCGAACAACTGGAGAAGATGTCTGACGCCGAACTCCAGGTTGCGGCGGAAACGGCGAATGTCTTTGCCCGCATGTCCCCCCTCCAGAAAGAGAGGGTGATCCGGGCGCTGCATAAGAATAAACATATAGTAGGCTACCTCGGCGACGGCATAAACGACGCGCCCGCCCTGAAGGCGTCGGATGTCGGCATCTCCGTGGATAACGCCGTTGACATTGCGAAGGAATCCGCGGATATAATACTTCTCAAGAAAAATCTTTTAGTCCTCGAGGACGGAGTCGTAGAAGGCAGAAAGACCTTCGGCAACATCGTCAAATATATAAAGATGAGCTCCAGCTCGAATTTCGGGAACATGTTCAGCATGACAGGGGGAAGCATCTTCCTGCCTTTCCTGCCGATGCTCCCAATACAGATACTCCTAAATAATTTCCTCTATGATGTTTCGCAGGTGGCGATACCCACCGATGAGGTCGACAGGGAATATCTCATGAAACCGCGCCCGTGGAACATAAAGGCCGTGAAGAATTTCATGGTGACGATCGGTCCGATAAGCTCGATCTTCGATTTTCTCACGTTCGGCATCATGTTATACGTCTTCAAGGCCTGGAACAACCCGGAATTGTTCCGCACCGGATGGTTCATCGAATCTCTTTGCACCCAGACGCTGGTAATATATGTGATACGCACCGGAAAGATACCTTTTATCGAAAGCCGCCCGAGCAGGCCGCTGGTATTGATGTCGTTGTTCATAGTCGCGGCGGGCATAACGATCGCGCTTTCCCCGCTGGGAAGCCATTTCGGGTTCACCGCGCTTCCGCCTTTATATTTCCTTTTGCTTGCAGGGATGATCCTATCTTATTTGTTGCTGGTGCAGGCCGTGAAAACGCTGTTCGTAAAGAAATTCGGATATGATTAGGAGCGGATATGCAAAAGTTTAAAAGATACCTCGGGATCTCGGCGGTGTTCATCATTATTGCGGCCGCGGCGATAACGCTCTTTTGCGTCTTTTTTGACCAGGCGGTCTTCGTGCGGAAATCCACGGTCTTCCGCGTCAAGACCGATGAGAAGGTCGTGGCCCTGACTTTCGACGACGGCCCTTCGCCGGCATGGACGCCGCTGATCCTCGACGAGCTTAAAAAGGCCGGCATCAAGGCGACCTTTTTTATGACAGGAAAACACGTGGAGCAATATCCCGGGATCGCCAAACGCATCGTGCGCGAAGGCCACGAGATAGAGAACCACGGATACGACCATAAGGTCATGATCTATTATAAAATGGACGAACTTAAGAAAGAGATAGATGAGACGGAGAAGATCATTAAGGACGTCACAGGGCAGACGACAAGGTATTTCAGGCCTCCCAAAGCCTGGCTTAACGATACGGAAAAACAAAAGATCAAGGAGATGGGATACGGGATCGTGCTGTGGTCCTTGAACTCCAAGGACTGGGTGACGTTCCACGATAAGCAGATCACCTCATATATTTCAAGGCATATCAGGCCGGGAGACATCATCCTGTTCCATGACAGCGGAGGGGTATTCAGCACCGAGGGAGGGGACCGCAGGCAGACCGTCAAGACCATCCCGCGGCTGGTAAGGAAACTGCAGGAAAAAGGCTACAAGTTCGTTACCATATCGGAATTATTAAGCGGCAAATTTTAGAATTTGTAGCAGCTTTTCAGCTGGAAAAAGTGGCCTTTTGGCGCGTTTTCGGTGAAGGCGTCGTAAAGATAACTGAAGTCAAAACTCATCCCCGAGAACTTCGTGTAGAATTCCGCCCCGACCGAAAGCGTCTGGCGGGCGCTGTCAGGCACCCTTACCCCATCCACACTCTTGTCCCGGCTTAGCATCCAGTTTACCGATGGCCCGAGCTTTATGTCTTTCGTGACGTTGTAGCCGAGAAGATATTGGAGATGCAGTTCGTCGCCGGGCGCGATGCTCTTGTCGTTCTCCAGCCTGAAAAAATATTTCACGGCGGCGTCCATGCTGAAATCTTTTACTGTCTTGTGGAAAAAGACGACGGGCCTTATGTCGACCTGGTGCGTGCCGTAATTGGTGCTCTTATCCGAAGCGTATTCCCCGGTAGGGATCTTCACGAAGAGCATCGGCAGGATATCGACTTCCTTGACAGGCAGGAACCAGCCGCCGCCTATCGAGGCGTCGCCGAGGCCGAAGGAATCCTTGTCCGTCGACCCGACGTGGACGCCTCCCGCAGGCAGGAGCGCCGTGAACACGAAGTCGGGCGAATAATAGCAAAAGCGCAGCAGCTCCTCGACCTTAAGCAGGTCGTAATCCTTTATGGCCGTCCTGCCCTTGGAGTCGGTCACTTTGTCGGCGGCATAGACGGTGGAGTAGGTGAGGAAGTAAAGCCCCTTGGGCGCCCGCACCCCGTCATAGAAGTTTACCGCGGCCGCGGTATTTGGTATTATGATAATAGAGGAGAAGGCCAGGGCCAGGATCCGAAGACGCATTGTAAACCTCCTTTATGTTTTATGGTTTACAATTATATATGAAAGACGGTATAATGCAAGAGAAAAATAAAATGACACCATCGTTATATATACACATACCGTTCTGCGCGAAAAAGTGCGGTTATTGCGATTTCTATAGTATTAATTACGAAAAAGGGCTGGCGTCCGCTTACGTTAACGTTTTGGGCGGCCATATGGGAGCTATCCGCGGCCCGGTCTCGACGATATTCATAGGCGGCGGAACCCCTACGGCGATGGATACGCCGTTATTGAGGAAGCTTTTGCGCGGCGCAGGAAGATTGGCCGGGAAAGGCGCCGAGCTCACTGTCGAGGCGAATCCGGAGAGCCTTGACGCCGGAAAGCTCGACCTCTTTTTGGACGAAGGGGTCAACAGGTTGAGCATAGGCATCCAGTCCTTCAACGACGCGAAATTGAAGAGGCTGGGCAGGATCCACAGCGCAAAGAAAGCGGTGGATGCGGTCATGCTGTCGAAGAAGAGGGGTTTCAAGAACATCGGCATAGATCTTATATTCGGCGCCCCGGGAGAGACGCCTGAAGATTGTTCCGCCGAATTGGCGCGGGCGGTGAAATTGCCGGTTACCCATATTTCATGTTACGGCCTGACCTACGAGAAGGGGACGCCGCTTTACAAAGCGAGAAAAAAAGGCGAGATTGTCCCGGCCGATGAAGGATCTTCGGCGCGGATGTATTCCGCGGCGATCGAATATCTTCCCGCGCTCGGTTTCCGGCATTACGAGGTATCGAACTTCGCAAAAAAAGGCTTTGAATGCAGGCATAACCTCAATTATTGGCTTAGCGGCGAGTGTATAGGCCTTGGGCCGTCGGCGGTCTCGTATATCGGAGGGGTCAGGAAAAGACACCTGGCCGATGTCCGGGAATATATCAAAAGGGCCGAAGCAGGGGAAAGCACGGTAGCCTCTTCCGAACGGCTTACCCGGGACCGCAAGGCGAAAGAGACCGCGGCGGTGAAGATAAGGACGGCCGAAGGGATAGATTTCGGCTGGTTTAAGGAGAATACCGGGTTCGATTTCGGGGAGCTCGAGGCGGATGCCCTGGACAAGCTCTCCGGGGCCGGCCTAATTAAATATAAGAAGATCGAAGGCAAGGCCGCCGGCATAGCCCTGACGAAAAAAGGGTTCCTCTTTTGCGATACGGTCTCAAGCGAGTTGATTTAATCCCGGGATATGATATAATCGTATCCCGCAAATATATATATTTGCGGGATAATTGTAAACAATAAAATAAACGGAGGTAGACGATGAGCGCGATAACTTTGGGCGAAAGATACGCAAAGACAAGATACGAGATATTCAAGTGGAGGTACCACCTGGCCGAGGCCGAAAAACTGACGCTTGCCTTTTTGATGGTCGGCCTTATGGCGGTCCTCGCGCAGGTGAGGATACCATTGCCGTGGACGCCGGTCCCGATAACGGGCTCGACGTTCGCCGCGCTATTCGCCGGGGTCCTGCTCGGCAATGTCTGGGGCGGGATAAGCATGCTCTTATATATCGCCCTCGGCGCGGCGGGCCTGCCGATATTCACCGGTTTTAAAGGCGGCGCGGCCGTCCTGCTGGGGCCGACAGCCGGATATCTCCTCGGCTATGCGGCGGTCTCGTTTTCTATCGGCTATATTATGGATAATTACGCGAAAGCAAGAAGGTTCCTGCCTTTATTCAACATAATGCTCGTCTCAAGCGCCGTCATCCTCGCGTTCGGCTCGGCATATCTCGCGATATGGCTGGGCGCGGTAAAAGGGCAGGGCGCCTCTTTAAGCGAGGTCCTCTGGATGGGCTTCATTCCGTTCATCCCCGGAGACATATTCAAATCCCTCATCGCAGCGCTCATCGCGGCCTCGATCATGCCAAAAGAAAATTATAAGTAATCAAGTATATCCATAATTAAGAAGGGCGGTCCGAAAAGGGCGGCCCTCTTTTTTTGTTGACAAGATATTGTGATTATGATAAGTTTGATAACAAGCATAAATATTATAGTTATTGTAACTATGATAAGTGGGGGTGTATGAAGAAGGATCTGATATCCGCTAAGGAGATAGCCCGGAAACACAACCTTACCTACCAGACCGTCAACCATTACACCAATTTTGGCTTGATAAACGTCGTCTCGAAGAAGGGGAATGTCCGTCTTTATGCCGAGGAGGATACCGCCAGCCGCCTGGCCAAGATAACCCAGCTTATAAACGCGGGACTTCCTCTGCGCGTTATCCGGAAGGCCCTGGATGAGGAGCTCAGCGTAAAGGTATTGAATAACGATACGGGTGCCGCATGACCCGCTGCAGGATTTTGGAGCGCTTTCGTCTTGTTTCAATCGGGGGAGATGAAGGCGCTCCTACGTTTTTCCCGGGGGGAAGGGAAGGATCCGGCTCCGGTGGTGGAGTTTCACCTCATTACTTCTTCGGCTTTCTGAAACTCCACCTCGGCGCTTATTAGACCGCTCGCCATCATTGACATTTTGGATATTTCCTAGTATACTTGTCAACAATTCGGGTAGGGAGCCATACTAGGGAGAATCGATGGCTAACGAGACAGTTTTCAAGCGTTACAGAGGCAATCCTATCATAACCGCTAAGGCGGTTCCCCGCGCTAATTCCATCCATAATAGCGCTATCGTCCGTTTCGGCGATGAATACAGGGGCATATTCCGGGTCGACGAGATCGACCTGAACTATACCCTTCATCTGGGCAGGAGCAAAGACGGGGTCAAGTGGGATATAGAAGCCGATCCCATAAAGATGAAGAGCGGCGATCCCGAGGTCTTTGTTACCGACCACAGCTACGACCCGCGCGTCACGAAACTCGGTGACACCTATTACGTCACATGGTGCAATGCCGGCGCCCAGGGGCCGTGCATCGGCCTTGCCACGACCAAGGATTTCAAGGCGTTCAAGCAGTGGGAGAACCCTCTTCCCCCGGCCAACCGCAACTGCGTCATCTTCCCGGAGAAGATAGACGGCAAGTTCGCGATGCTCCACAGGCCGAGCGACAGGGGGCACACCCCGTTCGGCGACGTATTTTACGCCGAAAGCCCTGACCTGGTCCACTGGGGCCACCACAGGTTCGTATTCGGGCCCAAAGGCGGCTGGCAGTCGACCAAGGTAGGCCCGGGGCCGCACCCCATAAGGACTAAGGACGGCTGGCTGCTCATATACCACGGCGTCTGGACAAGCTGTAACGGCTATATCTACTCGGCCGGCGGCGCGCTCCTCGACCTTAAAAAGCCGTGGAAGGTGCTTTACAGGACGCGGGATTACCTGATGTATCCGAGCGAGATGTACGAACGCGTAGGCGACGTGCCGAACGTGCTCTTCCCGAGCTCTGCCGTGGTCGAGGGCGACCGCCTCAGGCTCTATTACGGGTGCGCCGATACCTGCATAGGCATGGCAGAGGCGAGCGTTTCCGAGATCGTGAAGTTCATAAAGAAACACAGTTTCAAATAATCGGTTGACAAAAAACGGAAGTTAAGGTATTATTACATAGTCATGGTTTTAGGGTTAAGAAGTGTTTTAAGAGCGAGTGAGGGTCTAGAAAGATTGAGCCGTAAGGCAAGATAGTCTAACCTTACGGCTTTTTTATGTTCTGCCCTTATCTACAATTTTTATCGAAAGGAGGTAATACAGTGGCGACAGGCAAGGTGAAGTGGTTCAGCAACCAGAAGGGTTATGGCTTCATAACCCCTGAGTCGGGTAATGATGTGTTTGTGCATTACAGTGCTATCCAGGGTGACGGTTACAAGACTCTGGAAGAGGGCCAGGCAGTCAATTTCGATATCGAAAAAGGCGACAAAGGCGAACAAGCGAAAAATGTAACAAAGGCGTAAGACCCGAAAACAACGGGCCCGCGTCAAAACGCGGGCCCTTTTTTATTCCGGGCATAGAAAGAACAGGTGTAAAATGAAGATAGTATTTATCGAACCGCGCTCGACAGAAGCGAATGTATACAGCAGGATATCCATGCCCCTTTTGGGACCGATATATCTGGGCACCATACTTAAAGCCCGCGGGCATGAGGTCGAGATATATAACGAGGATATATTCAAGCCGGATTACTCCAAACTGGAAGCGGACCTGGTAGGGATCTCGATCCTGACCTCGACCGCGAAACGCGGCTACGAGATAGCTGCCCAATTTCCCAGGGAAAAAGTGATAATGGGCGGAGTGCACGCCAGCCTTGTCCCGGAAGAGGCCATAAAATATGCCAGGCAGGTGGTCATCGGCGAGGCCGAAGAGGTCATCGTCGATATCGCCGAAGGCAGGATCACAGAGCCGATCGTGAAGGGGAGGCCCGTAAAGGACCTCGACGCCCTCCCGTACCCGGATTTTTCGTTGATAAAGGGCGACAGGTCCCGCTGCCTGGCGACGCCCATTTCTACCTCGAGGGGCTGTCCTTACGACTGCAGTTTCTGCTCGGTCACGAAGATGTTCGGGCGCGAATACCGTTTCAGGAGCGCCAAGAACGTGATGGGAGAATTAAAGGATAACAAGAAGGCGATCTTTTTCTGTGATGACAATTTCGCGGCCAAGCCTTCGCGCACATACGAATTGCTCAGCCTCCTGATCAAGGAAAAAATAAGGGGTTGGTCGTGCCAGGTCCGCTGTGATGTCACCAGGGACGGCAAAATACTTGAACTCATGTCCAAGGCCGGCTGCGGCTCCGTATGCGTCGGTATCGAGTCGGTGAACGAGAAGACCCTTGCTGCCTACGACAAAAAGCAGACGGTGACCCAGATAATAAACGCGATCAAGGCGTTCCATAAAAACAGGATCAAGGTCCACGGGATGTTCGTCATCGGCGGCGATGACGACAATATAGCGACCGTATGGAAGACGCTCAAATTCGCGCTAAAACAGAAGATCGACACCATCCAGATGATGGCTCTGACCCCGTTCCCGGGGACAAAGGTCTACAAAGACCTCGAATCCCAGAAAAGGATATTCACCAAGGACTGGAGCCTCTACGACGGGCAGCATTTCGTATTCAAGCCCAAGCTCATATCCGCGAAAGAGCTGCAATTAAGCGTACTTAAGGCGTACACGGAATTCTACTCGCTTTCCAGGGCGTTCTCCCTGCTGTTAGGGTTGCACATCAGGAACGGCTTGCACTGCCTCATGGGTTATTCCATCGTCAAAGAGTGGAAAAGGAACAACCGCAAGTTTTCGTGGTTGTCTTCCGCTCCCGTTTAAGATATAATCCCTATCTATGAAGATCGGTATTATAGGCCTGCCCCAGACCGGCAAGAAGACCTTATTCGAACTGCTGACAAACCACAAGATCTCGGAGAAGGACCTTGCCTCAGGCAAGAACATCAAGAGCATAGCCGAGATCAAGGACCCCCGCTACGACAAGCTCGTCGCGCTCTATAAGCCCAAAAAACAGGTAAGGGCAAGGATAGATATAGAGCTCCTCCCCAAAATAGAAAAAGACGCCATAACCAAGGGCGACATCTTCAAGGACATCGCAGAGACCGACGCCATATGCCATGTAGTAAGGGCCTTTAAGGACGATTCGGTCTACCACATAAACGGCACGGTCGATCCCAAACGCGATATAGACAGCGTCAATTCCGAACTCATCCTACACGACCTGATATTCGCCGAGAAACGCCTCGAGAAGCTGGACCTGGACCTCAGGAAAGCCAAGGACGAGGCCAAGTCGAAGGAGAGGGAGGTCGTGGCGCGCGTAAAAGCCCATATCGAAAAAGAGCTGCCTCTCAGGCTCCTCGAACTTAAACCCGAAGAGAAGAGGATAATTGCCAGTTATCCTTTCGTGACATTAAAGGAGATGATACTGGCGGTAAATGTCTCGGAAGACGACCTGAAGAACAAGGCGCTCCTGGACGACCTGAAGAAAAAATACGAACATTTAAAAATAGAAGTGATGCTCGTCTCGGCCAAGGTCGAGTCGGAGATTGCCTCCCTTGAGACGGAGAAGGAGCAACAGGAGTTCCTTTCCGCGCTCGGGATAGAGGAGCCGGCGATAAACATGCTCAGCCGCCTTTGCATACAGGCGCTAAATCTCATCTCATTTTTTACGGTAGGCGAAGACGAGGTCCGGCAGTGGCCGGTAAAACGCAATTCCTCCGCGCCCGAGGCGGCCGGTGCGATACACTCCGACCTGCAGAAGGGCTTTATCCGCGCCGAGGTCATTAAATTCGCGGACCTCGAAGGGCTCGGCAGTGAGGAGAAGGTCAAAGAAGCCGGCAAGCTCTACCTCAAGGGCAAAGATTACATAGTTGAGGACGGGGATATTATAAACATAAGATTTAACGTTTAAGCAGGCCCCCGGAATTCCCTCCGTATCAAATAATTTTCGTGACATTACAGGATTTTATGGTATAATTAATTAGATTGTGAAAATCGTAACAAAGTATTGCAATGCCCAAAACTAAAAAGTACATTCCCCAGGATACAGCAAGCCGTTTAAGCCTATACCTAAGAAGCTTAAGGATGCTTGAGAAGAAGAGAGTGGACGTGGCCTCATCCGAGGATATCACCGAGTTCCTCAATGTCTCGTCCGTCCAATTCAGGAAGGACCTTTCTTATTTCGGGGGTTTCGGAAAACGCGGCGTCGGCTACGGCACAAGCGCGCTTACGAAAGAGATAGAAAAGATCCTCGGCACCGACGTGGAGTGGAAGATAGCCATCGTCGGGGCCGGAAAGCTCGGCTCAGCCCTCCTCGGATACCCCGGTTTCACGGAATTCAACCTCCAGGTCGTAGCCGCATTCGATAACGATCCCGAAAGGATAGGCAAGGTCCGCAAGGGCATAAAGATAGAAGACGCCGGGTCGATGAAGGGCGTATTGAGGGAGAAGGGGATAAAGATAGCGATCCTCGCGGTCCCGGCCGATAAGGCGCAGGAAGTCGGCGAGAAACTGGCCGCCTGCGGCGTGAAGGCAATACTGAACTTCGCGCCGGTCAACCTTATGTTACCCAAAGGAATTTCAGTCTCGAACGTAGATATGGCCTCAGAGCTTCAGGGCCTGATATACAAATTAAAAGGAGAACGTGCATGAAAGCAACTTTGGACAGGGATGTAGATACGAAGTCGTTGGACAGGATCATCGAGAAATACAAGGGCGGGCCCGGCGACGTCCTTTGTATCCTCGAGGAGGTGCAGGAGCTCCACAGGCATAAATACCTCCCGAGGGAAACGCTCGAATACATAGCAGAGAACCTCAACCTGCCGGCCTCGAAGATATACAGCGTCGCCACTTTTTACGCATTTTTTAATCTCAAGCCGCAGGGCGAGCATTCGATAATAGTCTGCCGCGGGACGGCCTGCCACACGAAGGGTTCGAAGGCGCTGTTAGAGCACCTCGAAGGCATATTGAAGATAAGAGGGGTTTTCGACGAGGGCGAGTCGTTCTATACGACGCCCGACAATAAATTTACGGTAAGGACGGTTGCCTGCTTCGGCCAGTGCGCGCTCGCGCCGGTCGTGGTCGTCGACGGAAAAATATTCGTCCATATGGACACGGGGAGATTATCAAGAATGATAAAAGAGCTCGGCAGGGAAGGAAAGAAGAAATGATAATAGCTGATCTGGAACATTTAAACAATGAAAGAGATAAAAGGCTAAGGCAGATATTGTCGCACAGGCCGCGGATCTCCGTAGGCATGGGCACTTGCGGCATTGGGAACGGCGCCGACGAGGTATATAAGGAACTCGAAAAGTCGCTTCGCAGTAAGAAAGCAGAGATATCCCTCGGGAAGGTCGGTTGTTTCGGTTTCTGCGCAGACGAGCCGGTGGTAAATATTTATATGCCCGGCAAGCCGCTTATCATCCTTTCTAAAGTCAAGCCGAAGGACGCCGCGAAGATAGTTGAAAAAACTATGAAGGGCGATATATATAAGGAAAGGGTCTTGTGCAAGATCGAGGAATGGGACCACATCACCGGAAAGGTGATATACGGGCGCGGTTTCCCCGGAGTCCCGATTTGGAACGAGGTGCCGTTCTTCAGGGGCCAGAAGAAGATAGTCCTGAGGGACTGCGGACTCATAGACCCCGAGAATATAGACGATTACATAGCGGTCGGCGGATACCAGTCATTATATAAGGCCATCACGAGCATGACCCCGGAGAAGATCATAGAAGAGCTCAAGATCTCGAAGTTGAGGGGCAGGGGCGGCGCGGGTTTCCCGCCGTGGAGGAAATGGGAGATCATGCGCGGCATAAAGGCCGACAAGAAATTCGTGGTATGCAACGCCGACGAAGGCGACCCGGGCGCTTACATGAACCGCAATGAGATAGAGAGCGACCCGCACATGCTGATAGAAGGCATAGCGATCGCGGCTTACACGATGGGCGCGACCGGCGGGATAATCTACGTCCGCGCCGAATACCCGCTGGCGGTCCAGAGGATAAAGAAGGCGCTCGTCCAGGCCGAGGAGTGGGGTTTCCTCGGGAAGAATATAATGGGGACGAATTTTAATTTTGACATACAGATAGTCGAAGGCGCGGGCGCGTTCGTCTGCGGCGAGGAGACGGCGCTCATATTCTCGCTCGAGGGCAAACCCGGCCGTCCGAGGCCGAGGCCTCCTTTCCCCGCGGAAAGGGGATTATGGGACAAGCCCACGACCATAAATAACGTCGAGACATTAAGCAACGTTCCCGCGATAATCGCCAGGGGCGGCCAGTGGTTCGCGCAGACAGGCACGTCTGCGAGCGCGGGCACAAAAGTTTTCTCGCTCGTAGGCAAGGTAAAGAATACGGGGCTTGTGGAACTTCCGTTCGGCTCACCCGTGCTTTCGCTCATCTACCAGATGGGAGAGGGGAGCGGGAAAAATAAAGTCATCAAGTCGGTCCAGTCAGGCGGCCCGTCCGGCGGATGCATCCCTGCGTCGCTGTTCAATTCCAAGATAGATTACGAAAACCTCGCCCAGCTCGGCGCGATACTCGGCTCAGGCGGTATGGTCGTGATGGACCAGGATAACTGCATGGTCGATGTCGCGCGCTATTTCATAGAATTTACTACAGCCGAGTCGTGCGGCAAATGCACGCCGTGCCGCGAGGGGCTCCAGCAGGCGTTGAAGATCTTAAAGGACATAACCGAGGGCAGGGGAAAGATGGAAGACATCAAGACCCTCGAAGACCTCGGCAAGGTCATAAAAGATACTGCGATATGCGGCCTCGGCCAGACAGCGCCGAACCCGGTCCTTACGACGCTCAAATATTTCAGGGACGAATACGAGGAGCACATAAGGGACAAGAGATGCGACGCGGGCGTATGCCAGTCGTTGTTCCTCTCGCCGTGCGAGAACAGCTGTCCGCTCCACATGAACATCCCGGGCTTCCTCGAATTGGTAAACGAAAAACAGATGGATGACGCCTATGACCTGATCCTGCGCGACAATCCGTTCCCGGCGAGCTCGGGAAGGATATGCCATTTCCATTGCAAGATGCGCTGCAGGAGGGAGGATATCGACGATCCGGTATCACAGGGAGAGATACACCGCTTCGTCGCCGATAATAGGCACAAATACGGCAAGGACAAGGCGGTCATGCGCAGGTTATTGAAAGAGAAACTTCCTCCGACCGGGAAAAAGATCGCCGTAGTCGGCGGCGGCCCGGCAGGACTCACCGCGGCGTATTATCTCGCGCGGCTCGGGCATTCGGTGACCGTATACGAAGAAAAACCGAAGGCCGGAGGAGTCCTAATGTACGGCATACCGTCATACAGGCTGCCGAAGGATGTCCTTGAAAGGGAGATAAAATTCATAAAAGACTTTGGAGTTAAGTTTATCTTTAATTCTAAAGTCAGCGAGAAGAAATTACGCGAACTCGAGAGCTCATTCGACGCGGTCTTCCTCGCGACCGGCGCGTATAAAGAGATGGACCTCGACATCCCGGGCAGGGACCTTAAAGGCGTCCTGCGCGGGACCGAATATCTAGAGCAGGTGGCAACCGGCAAAAAGCCAATTATAGGTAAGAAAGTTGCCATAATGGGTGCTGGTAATGTTGCCATTGACGCCGCAAGGACGGCTTTCAGGTTCGGCAGCGACGTCACGGTAGTCTACCGCCGCGAGAAAGAAGATATGCCGGCGAATAAAGAAGAGATCAAAGAAGCCGAGCACGAAGGCATCAAATTCGTCTTCCTTGCCGCCCCGAAATCGATCATCGGCGAAAAAGGAAAAGTGAAAGGCATCGAGATAAGCAAGATGAAGCCGGGAGAGTTCGACCTCTCGGGCAGGAGGAGGCCGGTAGCCACAGACGTATACGAGGCTATCACCTGCAACTCGGTCATCCTCGCCATAGGCGAGCGCGTTGATTCCGGTTTTATACGCAACGTCGGCATCGATGCGAACGAGGACGGGACGATAAAAGTTGACAGGTCCACACTACAGACCGTCGATCCTAAAGTATACGCGGGCGGCGACCTCGTGATGGGGCCTGCGACCGCGGTCGAAGCGATGGCGCATGGCAGGAAAGCGGCCGAGGCGATGGACCGCGAGCTGATGGGCGAAGAGAGACTGTCATTATTATCCAAGAAATTCAAATATAAGAATGAAGTCCCGCTCGAACCGAGCCCGGAGGGCAGGAGGTATCCGAAGGTGCTCTCGGTGAAAGCCAGGAAGAAAAACTTCAAAGAAGTATCGCTCGGATTGTGCTGGGACGACGTAAAAACTGAGACTACCCGCTGCTTGAGATGCGACGTGAAGGAGGCGATCTAATGGCCGGCAAAATAATGAACATAAAGATAGACGGTAAAGAATACAAAGCAGAAGAAGGGACGACGATACTCAAGGCGGCCAGGCAGGCGGGCATAGAGATACCTACCCTCTGCTATCTCGAGGGGATATCCGAGAACGCCTCGTGCGGCGTCTGCTGTGTCGAGGTAAGGAACGCCAAGAGCCTTTTAAGGGCGTGCATAACAAAGGTCTCCGAAGGGATGGAGATATACACGAACACGCCGGCAGTCCGCGGCGCGCGCAGGATGAACGTCGAACTCCTTTTGGCGGGCCATCCGAAAGAGTGCCCGACCTGTGACAAGAACGAGACCTGCGAATTGCGGATCCTGGCTTCAGACCTCGGCATAAGGGATGTGAGGTTCGCGAAGACGAGGAAGCGCGACTTCGACTTAGACTTGAGCTCCCCGTCGGTCATACGCGACCCGAACAAATGCATACTTTGCGGGCGCTGCATCGCGGTCTGCTCGCAGGTCCAGTCGGTCAATGCTATAGATTTCGTAAACAGGGGCAGCAAGACGATCGTCTCGACATTTTTTAACGAAGGGCTCGGGAAGGTCGAATGCGCCAACTGCGGCCAGTGTGTCCTCGTCTGTCCGACGGGCGCGTTAACAGAGAAGAGCTCGATAGACGACGTATGGAAGGCGATACACGACCCGAAGAAGACCGTCGTAGTCCAGACCGCGCCGGCGGTAAGGGCCGCGATAGGCGAGGAGTTTGGTTTGCCTGCTGGCACACTCGTCACGGGAAAGATGACCGCGGCGCTGCGCAGGCTCGGATACAACAAAGTATTTGATACGCAGTTCACCGCTGACCTCACCATCATGGAGGAGGGATTCGAGCTCATCGACAGGATAAAGAATAAAGGCATTCTGCCTTTAATAACCTCCTGCTCGCCGGGCTGGATAAAGTTCAGCGAGCATTTTTTCCCTGAGGTCCTCGACCATCTTTCGACCTGCAAATCGCCCCAGCAGATGTTCGGCGCGGTCGCGAAGACCTATTACGCGGAGAAGGCCGGCGTAGACCCGAAGGATATGGTCGTCGTCTCGATAATGCCCTGCACCGCGAAGAAGTTCGAGGCGAAACGCCCGGAGATGGACAGCGCCTTCGAATATTGGAAAGACAAGAAGGCATATAAAGAGAGCGACAAGTTCCCGGACGTCGATTATGTCCTTACGACGAGGGAAGCCGCGCAGATGATAAAAGAGGCGGGCATCGATTTCAATAAACTTCCCGATGAGGATTTCGACAATCCGCTCGGCGAATCGACAGGCGCGGCCGTAATATTCGGCGCGACAGGCGGCGTCATGGAAGCCGCGTTAAGGACCGCGTATGAAGTCATCACCAAGAAGAAACTCGACAAGCTCGATTTCAAGGGTGTACGCGGCTTCGAAGGGATAAAATCCGCCGAGGTCGATGTCGACGGGTTGAAAGTAAAGGTCGCGGTCGCGAGCGGCCTCTCGAACGCGCGGAAATTGCTGGATGAGGTCAAGGCCGGCAAGTCGCCGTACCATTTCATAGAGATAATGTGCTGCCCGGGCGGATGCCTCGGCGGCGGCGGCCAGCCCATACCCACGAATACCGAAGTCAGGCAGAAGAGGGCTGAGGCGATATACAGGGAAGACCTGGGCAAGCCGATAAGGAAATCGCACGAGAACCCTTCGATCACGGCTATCTACAAGGAGTTCCTCGTCGAGCCGCTGGGCGAGAAATCGCACCATCTCTTGCACACGACTTATACCAAACGGGGTCTTGTGAAAAAATGAAAAAATTCGTGTTCTTCCTGGCGCTTTGCGCCGCCGTTTCTATTGCGGCGCCGTCATACGCGCTGGGATTAAACGAACGGCCGAGGGATATAATACTTATCGGCTGGGACGGCTCGCAATTGAACCACGTGAAGGAGTGCCTCGATCGCGGCGAGCTCCCGAACCTCAAGAAATTATCGTCCGAGGGCTCGTTCGTCGAGATAGAGGTCCGGGGGCACCAGACCGAGACCGAGCCGGGATTCGCGCAAATATTGACCGGTTACGACGATGAGACCTCGGGTGTCCGCTCTAACGATAAATATCAAGCGATACCCAAAGGGTACACGATATTTGAGCGGCTCGAGGATCATTTCGGGCATGACAAATTCGTGACGGTCGCCCTCGTCAATAAAGGCCACCGCCTTAATTCCGGCACCCCGGATAAGCCTTATTACAACGCGGGCAAGGCCGCCGACGTCTTCATCAACGGCCTCAACGAGGACCGGAAGGTCGCGAGCGAGGCAGAGAGGCTCCTCGAGGAGTATAAAGGAAGGCCGTTCTTCTTTTTCCTGCAGTTCGCCGCGGCAGATAAGACCGGCCACGAGTTCGGCGAGAATTCGAAAGAATACAACGACGCACTCATCTCCTGCGATAAATTGACCGGCGACATAGTAAAAAAACTTAAAAGCCTGAAATTATACGGAAGGACTATAATATACGTGACCGCGGACCACGGTTTTGATGAAGGGCAGAAAGGCCATGGTTACGCCCCGTATGTCTTTATGGCAACGAACGACCCGAGAGGGATAAACCAAGGCTTCGAGGCCGACGTCACTCCGACGATCCTCGACAGGTTTGGCGTGGACACCGGGAAGATCAGCCCGCCGCTCGACGGAAAACCGCTTACTAAGTAGGAGGGAAGATGCTGGGATTCGGATCAGTCGGATTACTGCTCGCGATAGGGCTGGCAATATGGTCTATCTTCACCTATAACCTCCTTATCAAATACAAGAACCTGATGAAAGAGGCCTGGAGCGGCATCGACGTCCAGCTCAAGCGCCGCGCCGACCTCATACCGAACCTCGTCGAGGCCGTCAAAGGATATAAGCAATTCGAAAGGAAGACCCTCGAAGAAGTCACCGCGCTGCGCTCCAAAAGCATAACCGCGGAAGGGCCTCAGGACAAAGCCGGGCCGGAGAACGCCATCTCCCGTTCGTTAAAATCTATTTTCGCCGTAGTGGAGGCATACCCGGAACTCAAGGCGAGCCGGAGCTTCCTCGACCTGCACAAGAACCTCGTCGAGATAGA
>JBAZFB010000017.1 GCA_041653595.1 Candidatus Omnitrophota bacterium
TTCTCGAGATTGTAGAACGGGTTGGTATCTTTTGTCTTCCAACCGCAAGCATCGCCGTCGGTCACAGTGCTGATGACCGTGCCGGTCCCGCAATTGAATACCGCGTTAGCCCCGTTAGAAGTCCAGTTCCGCTTGACTCTGATGGTAGAACCGTTCGCATTGAGGGTGCCGTTGGTAATATTCATGTCGTTAGAAACAGTTACGGTTTGGCCGTTATCCAGGTTGATAACGGCCCCATTCTCAATATTGATGTCGCGTCCGATACTGAGGGCGCGGCCGTTTGTTGTAGTCCATGTTCCGCCTTTAATGCTTAAATCATTGGTTGTCGTTACAGTGCCGCCTGATTGTTTTATTATGCCCACATAATCGGTCGTGTCAAGCCACTCGAGCGAAGCCGTATCGACATCTATGACACAATTACCGGCGCCATTTACGTCAAATCTCACATCATCATTGGCGCTGGGAATTCCGCCGCCCGCTGACCACCAATTAGCGGCGTCACTCCAATTGCTATCCCCGGCATCAGGCTGCCAGTAATGTGTATCGGCATAAACATCTGAGGGAGAAGCCAGCAAAAATACCCCTAAAAAACACAAAAGGACGGGAAAGATTCCCATCCTTTTTCTATCACAATATTTTTTATAGGTATAATTCATCTTTATTTGGGAAAACGTTTACTTATTTTTAACTTTCTCCCAACCAAAAACAGCAGCCTCCCTTTAAAATCGACTAAATTATACTATTTTTCGCCTTAAAATGTCAACCTTTTCCTTTTGTAATCAAAAAATTACCTCCCCTCCTGAAAACTCCGGGTGGCTTACTCCGTTGACCGTTACTCCCGTTATTCCTTCCTTGCGGGGCAGCTTGAAAACAAAACCCTTGGGGGGAGCAGCGCTGCCCGAGACTTTGATCTGCAGGACGCCGTTCTCTTCCTTTACGGAATAACTCAGGTTCCCGTAATATGTCGGGAAATTCCCTATCGAGACGCCTTCTTTGTCCGACAGCCATTTCTCCGGTATGCCGTGCCCGAGGATGAGCCGGCCGTCCTCCTCATATACAAATAAGCTCCTGAACGCGTTTATGAATATGGAGGCGACCCAGGTGTGGGGCAGGTCTCCGACGAACCAGGGCCTGCGGTCATCTGCTAATATCCCCTCCGCCCACTGGTTCCAGGCAAGCGGCCTGCGCATACTCATAAATTCCTCAAGCATCTTTACGGCCTTATCCCTCTGGTCTGACAGGACGAATACCTGGGCTATCCTGAAGGCATACGGCGAATACGACCACTTTGGCCAGCTCGCCAGCCTCGGCAGGTATTGCTTCGTCCAGAATATCCCGAAGGTATTGTCCAGGGAAGGCTGGGGCAGGTATTTCGATTCCTCGGTCGGCCAGACCGCGATAGCCGTTGACGGCGCGTCAAGGTCGGCCCTTTCGAGCGATCCCGGTATGAAATCTATCTTCTTTGATGCCTGGACAGCTTTAATGGAATCGTTGACACACCTCCTGAAATCTTCCGCTTCTTTTTCAGCGCGGTCCGCCAGTTCTTTATCCCCTAAAATATCCGCGATGGACGCGGCGTCTTTCCATCCCTTGATGCCCCAGAAATCATCCCAATAACTGTGCACGCCCGGCGCCGGGAAATAACCCTCGTGGCTGACCGAGCGGGGGAATATACCGGATGTCTCTTTCTTCCTCAGGGCCTCAGTAAAATCTAGGACGCGTTTTACCGCGGGCAACTTGCCCTTGAGCCATTCCTTATCTCCCGTGAAGCGGTAATAATCAAGCACCGAATAGACGTATTGGCCCTGGCTGTCGTACTCCTCGAATTCCCTCTCCCAGGCGGGTTCGGCGGCAGTCTCCGAGATCATGATGGGCGGGACCTTGCCGTCCGCCTTTATGCATCCGGTGAACCAATCGATATATTCCTTCACCTCTTCGGTATGGCCCATCCTCATCATGGCGGCCGAGGCCGAACACGCGTCGCGTATCCACGACTTCTTGTAGGCGCCTGAGCCGGCTTGAAGCATCGGCCCGTTCTTATTGATGAACATATATGCCAAGCTGGTCTTAACGGCATCCGACATCTCTTTGTCCGGGATGTTCACCTGTACCCGGTTTAATTTCTCTTCCCAGAACTCTCTCGTCTTTACCTGCATCACCTCAAAGTCCTTTTCCGGGCCTTTGCCGTTCAATACTTTTAATGCCGCTTCAGCGCCATGCAGGGGTATGATGAAAAAATATTCTTTTTCACCCTTCGGCTTGATCCTGAAATCATACTCAAGGACGCCTGATGCGTAGTCGAAAGGATCTTTAATTGACGGCCTGGCGGCTATCGTCCCGGCCTTCAGCGCGTCGACGAGGCCGTCTTCCATATACGTTGAACCGCCGAATTTATCCGGGGCCCGGAGCGAGATCAAGCGGTCTTTCCCGTCGATCCTTACCGTATGCCTGCCTTTCGTATCGTATTCCAGGCTCCTTATCATCGCCATCCCGCCGCTCCATTGCCAGGATGGATAGACCTGGAAAGGCCTTATCGTAAGGAACAGTTTGCCCGCCAATACCCTCTTGCTATTATTCTTCAGCGTATAACGAACGCAAGTGAAGGATTCTTCCGGCTTGCCGTAACCGAACGATCTCTGGGAAAAAACCAGGTCGTCGTTTTCCCAGGTCACCGTAGGCATTGGAAGATAATTTTTTTCGAGGGATTGCGATATCCGGAAGTCATCACGGGTGAGAAGTTTTTTGTCCAGGTAAATGAACGGCATCAGGGATGGGCCCCAATTATACAACTGAAGCTGCCCGTCTTCGCAAAAACAGCTTTCCGCCTTATCCCCTTCTACGCCGATCGCGGTCCAGTAGGCCTGGCGGCCTCCTATCCATACGGGATAATACTTCCTTTCCGAGGGTCTCGCTTTCATCTGGTAATAACTTTGCGCGTCCAGCCGTTTCTTTATCTGCGGGACGACGTCCTCGTCCTGCACGAGTACTATAGGGGGTTTGGATATGCCGCCGCCGCCCCAATCATCGAAGACGCGGAAAGTAAAATTATTCGGTTTGCCCGGCGCCAGGTATTTCCCGACGGTCGAGACGGTCAGGGTCTGGTTTACGCTTCCCGGGATCCTCGAGTTCGTGACCCGGGGGCCGTATCCGGCGGCGAATTGGCCGTTAACGTACAACTCGTAAGCGTCATCTACTCCGCCGGCCATCAGGACGGCCTTGCCGTCATTCCAGTTTGCGGGAATTAAAATATCTTTCTTATACCAGGCGTAACCGTCGTAGCCCGGAAAACCCTGGTCTTCCCAAAACCGCCCTGTCTCGATCTGCGCCCAGTCCCCCGGAGCGCCGGCGGATGTAAACCATTTATCCTTGATCCCGATGTTGCGGGGATCTGTCTTAAAATCCCATTTACCTTCGAGAGGAATGATCTCTCCTTCGTTTATTTTGCCGGAATTATCTATGCCGGGCCCGAATATGGAAATCTCGAAGAGCGAATATCCCCATTTTGTGGTCCTCTTTTTAAAAACCAGCTTTATATACCTTGCCGCGGTCTTCTCGAAAGAGACCTCCTCGTTCCCGCCGGCGGCTTTATCCTGCTTATACGCGCGCCTCCATTCTTTACCGTCCGAAGACAATAGTATCTCGTAAGAGGACGCGTATGCTGTTTCCCAGAAGAGTGTCAGGCCGGATATTTCTTTGGCCTCCCCGAGGTCTATCTCAAGCCATTCATTGTCGGAAAATTTGCTGCTCCAACGGGTGGCCATATTGCCGTCAAGGAGGTTTTCAGGGCTTAACGCGGCCTCGGATGAGGAAGCCGTTATCTTTATTTCCGAGGAAAATCCGATGGAAGGAAAAAAGCAAAGTAGGGCCGCCAACAAGAGTATGAATTTCATATTTACAGGCTCCTCACTATTTTTTTGGTAAACTGATGGAGACGTTCGTTCCTTTTCCCGGTTCGCTTTCTATTTGTATCGTCCCGCCGTGGAGAGTTACTATCTGCCGGCAAACGGCAAGCCCGAGGCCTGTGCCTTTGGCTTTTGTGGTAAAGAACGGGTCAAATACCCTTTCCATATCCTCTTTATTTATGCCTGACCCGTTGTCCTTTATCGAAATAACCAAAAAATCTCCGTCGATTTTCGCGCCGATCTCTATCCGCCCCTTCTTTTCATCAATAGCGTCGATCGCGTTATTGAGGATATTCGCGAATATCTCTTTAAGCTGGAGAGGATCGGCCTCGAAAGTCATTTCCTTTATCGGGTCTATTGAAAACTTGACCGGAGAGGGTTTGCCCTCCTCTCCCCTCAGCGCCTCCTCTACGGACGCCTTAAGGATGTTATATATGTTCACATTCTTAAGGTGGGACACCTTGATCTTGGAATAGAAGAGAAGATTGTTGATTATCTGGTCGCTCTCGGTAACTTTATTATCTATATTTTGGAGGTTATTTTCTATAATAGGGTCCGGCACTTTCCTTTTTATGTTATATACCGCAAGCCTTATGCCCGCGAGCGGGTTGCGCAATTCATGCGCGACTGTCGCGGCAAGCATCCCGATATCAGCCAGGCGCTTCGCCTTCTCGGCCTCTTCCTGTAACGCCAGGGCTTCCTGCGTCTTCTGCTCCACCAGACGTTCGAGCATCCTTCTATCCCTTCTTAACACTTCCTCTGCCTTTTTGCGTTCGATAGAATATCTGATACTTCGTATCAATATAGATACATCTATCTTTCCCTTGACAAGATAATCGGCCGCGTTCCTCCGCACCGCCGCCAGGCCCACGGCCTCACTGTCATTGCCGGTCAGTACTATTACCGGCAGGTTTTGGTCGGATTCCAAGAGGCTCGAGAGCGTATCCAGCCCCTGGCTGTCAGGCAGGTTGAGGTCCAGGAATACTGCGTCGGGCTTCGCGCCGCTTATTTTCCGCAGCGCCTCGCCCAAATTTTCTGCGTGCGTCACCCTGAAGGCCGGGTCCGTGGATCCTTTTAACAGTTCGGTCACAAACCTCGCGTCCGTCGAGTTATCTTCGACGATCAGTATGTCGATATCTCTTTTTTCCATCGTTCTGCCCCATATCCCTATTTCTTTTTAGGCGGAAGTTTCACTATCGTCAGCCAGAAATCCTGGACGGCCTTCGCGACCTTCACGAACTGCCCCAGGTCCACTGGTTTCGTTATGTAGCAATTGGCGTGCAGATCGTACGATTCTATGATATCGTTCTCCGCTTTCGACACGGTCAATACGACTACCGGGATCGACTTCAGGTCATCGTCGTTTTTTATCTCTTTTAATACCTCGCGTCCGTCGATCTTCGGGAGATTCAGGTCGAGAAGGATAAGGTCAGGGCGGATGACGTCCTTAAATCTCCCCTCTCTCCTCAGGAATTGCAACGCCTGCTCGCCGTCAGTTACCACGTGAAGGTTACTGAAGATCTTCTCGTCCTTAAGCGTCTCGGTCGTAAGCCGGACATCCGCGGGATTGTCTTCCACGAGCAGGATGTCAATAGGTACTACGTATTCGCCGTTCTTCATGATATGCCTCCTTTGCTTTCGGGGACCGTAAAATAGAAGGTTGTGCCCTCGCCTAATTTTGACTCGACCCAGATGCGCCCTCCTCGGCTCTCCACTATCTTCTTGCATATTGAAAGTCCTATCCCGGTGCCCGGATATTTATCCCTTCCGTGAAGGCGCTGGAATATCAAGAAAATCCTGTCCTTATATTTCTCGTCTATCCCTATGCCGTTATCCCGCACCGAAAAGAGCCATTCATCTCCCTGCCTCTTCGCGTTGATATGCACGCGGGGCGTCTCCTCGCCGCGGAATTTTATGGCGTTGCCGATGAGGTTCTGGAAGAGCTGGATGAAACTGCTTTCGTTACATGCCATCACCGGTAAATTATCATGGGTTATTACCGCTTTATTCTCTTCTATCACCGGCCCCATGCTGAATACGACCCTGCCGAGCACCGAATTGCAATCGGTTTCTCGCAGTTCCGTATCGGTCCTGCCGACGCGCGAATATGCCAGGAGGTCGGTTATCAATTTCTGCATCCGCTTGGCCGCGTCTACGATGAAACCTATGAATTCATCGGCGTCCTTATCAAGCTTTCCCTTATAGCGCTGTTCCAATAGCTGCGAATAGCTCGCCATCGTCCTCAACGGCTCCTGCAAGTCGTGCGAGGCGACATAGGCGAACTGTTCCAGGCCCTCGTTGGACCTGAGGAGCTCCCTATTTGCCGAATTGACTTCTGCGGTGCGTTCTTTCACAATCGCTTCCAGTTGGTCACGGTGACGCTTTAATTCTTCCACCGCGCGGTTGAGCTCAGTCACATCGCGCGCCGCGGCAAAGACCCCCAGTCTGTTGCCGCGAGTATCCTTATAGATGCTTGCGTTATATAGGACATCTATCAACCTGCCATCCTTGTGGCGTATGGTCAAGGGATAA
This sequence comes from Candidatus Omnitrophota bacterium, assembly GCA_041653595.1. Classification (NCBI taxonomy): domain Bacteria; kingdom Pseudomonadati; phylum Candidatus Omnitrophota; species Candidatus Omnitrophota bacterium. Next base: position 6,435 of record JBAZFB010000017.1, read on the forward strand.
TCGGTGACAATCCCCTCGGCAAAGACCTGCCTGTAGCCGGCCTGCGCCTTTTGGGGCTCAGTGAAGTAGTTGGAAAAGTCTGTGCCTATAAGCTCTTCCCTGGTCTTCCCGGTTGCCCTGATGGTAGCTTCGTTTACATCGGTTATCTTACCTTCAGGAGAGATGGTGACAAAGGGGTCGAGAGAAGTTTCAAGCAGGCTGCGAGCGTACATAGCATTCTTTTTTAAATCCTGCGTCATCATATCAAACGACCGTGACAGCTGACCGATCTCGTCCTTAGAACCGGTCGCGACTTTATAGTCAAGGTTACCTGCGCCGATTATCTCCGCGCCCTTGGAGAGCATTTTTATAGGCCGGGAGATTGACCGGGCGATCGAAAATGACATGACCCCCGCCAAAACGAATACAAGCGCCAATATGGCTGTTACGATTTTTCGTAATCCCGTTATATCGGCAAAAGCCTCATCGACATCTATCTTCGCAACCATCCCCCATCCCAGGGAGGGGATATGCCGCCAGGACGCGATCACTTTCGCGCCGCGGTAGTCCCTTGATATGCCGGTCCCGGTCTTTCCCATGACGGCTTCCTGGATGGGTAAACCGGCCTTATCGCCAATGGGGATCTTTCTCTCCAGCGCCGCTTGCGGGTCATATTTTAGAGGCATCAGGTACACTACCTGATCGCCTTCTTTCTTGCCGATCAGGACTTCTCCCGTATTCCCCAATCCTTTAACATCCTGGATAAGCTTATAGACAGGCGCCATATCGACCTTAAAAACTATGGTCCCCGCAAAAACATCTTTGAGATCAAAGACGGCGTCCGTAATGAGCATTACCAACCTGCCGCCTTCCGAATCGTCGCGGAAGACATCCGTAAAATAAATAGCGCGTTTGCCTTCCCCGAAAGCTTTCCCCTGCGGGTCATTCAGGACTTTTAGGAAATTCTTGGGCCCGTTGGTTGTATCGCTCAAGTAGACTATCCTGCCTTCGGGGCTCACAAGCATGATATCGAATAAGTTCCAAACCTTCCGCATGCGCTGGACCGTCACGTCTATCTGTTGTTTGGCAAACATGAATTCGGGGTCGTCGGGATCTAAAGAGAGGCGGGTCAGGACAGGGATGTTATTCCTGACGGCAAAAGAACTCTTGGCTACTTCTATATCGGCCTTTAAACCGGCAAAATACGTCTCTATACTGTCCGCTTTAAAACTTGTGATATTCCCCAGTTCAGAAAGGTGGACGGTCTCGATCGTCCTCTTATAATTATTGAAGCTCAGGAGGCCCACGATCAGCGCGGGTATCAAGGCAACCGCCAATAAAGCGATCGTAATCCTTGTCCTGATAGTCATAATTTTTATACCGCTTCCATAGTTGAAGGCGGCTTGGGAGCGATATTATATGTGACACTGACCACGCCCGGCACTTCCGCAAGTATGCGGTTTGCCAGCTTCTCCAGCGTGCCGAAAGGCAGCTGCGTCGGTCGCGCCTGGCGCGCGTCGATGCTGTCCCAGCAGCGTATCTCGATCTGCTGGCCGAATTCCCTCTTGTTGTTGCGCATCCCGGTGACGCGGTCGTTATGCAATATGGCCATATATTGGAACGCCTTGGCCGAGGCCAGCTCCTGCTCGAGGATAACGGTCGCTTTACGCACAAGCTCTATGCGTTCCCTCGTAGCTTCCCCGATGACGCGCGCGGAGAGCGCAGGCCCGGGAAAAGGCATACGATTATAGATAGATACGGGCAATCCCGCCGCCTCGGCGACCTTGCGGACTCCGTCTTTCCTCAGCTGCACCAGCGGTTCGATGATCTTGTATCCAAACGCCTCCTGCGGGTCGATGCCCAATTGTTCAAAGACGTTATGCTGGCGCTTGATCCCGGCGACAGTTTCGTCGACATCGGTAAGTATCGTCCCTTGTAAAAGATATTTCGCGCCGCTCTTCTTCACCAGGTCTCCGAATACTTTTTTGTAAAAGGTCTGGGTGATCGCCTCGCGTTTCTCTTCGGGATCGGTGATACCCTTGAGCGCGCCAAAAAACGCGTCTTGCGCGTCGATGATCTCCACTTTCACTCCCAGTTTCTTGAAGACCGACGCTATCTGCTCGGGCTCCCCCTCGCGCATTATCCCATTATCGATGAAATATGTTTTTAACCTCTCACCCAGCGCCTTATGGCCTAGCATGGTCACTGCCGAAGAATCGACCCCTCCGGAAAGCGCGTTGATCGCTATGCCGCCGCCCACCGCGCGCGAGATCTCAGCCGCTTTTTCCTCGATAAATTTTTTTGCGTCCAATTCATTCGCGGTTATCTCCTTAACCTGAGGCATCTGCCCCTCCTTTTATTAATAATTCATGATATTCCTGCAATGACCTCGGCCGGCTTTGTTTACGTTTTACCGAATCTATCCCGTCGACCGTCGCCTTGGCCGCGGCTATCGTCGTCACATAAGGGATCTTATACTGGATCGCGAGCATGCGGATGTAGCTGTCGTCGTGGGCGCTCAACCTTCCGATAGGAGTATTGATGACCAGGCTTATCTCTCTGTTCCTGATCGCGTCGGCGATATTGGGCCTGCCCTCGTGCATCTTCTTGATAGGCGCCGCCTCCACTCCCTTCCCTTTAAGGAAACGGGCGGTATTTTCGGTGGCGAGTATTTTAAAACCCATTTGCGATAATTTCGCGGCGATCGGGAAGAGTTCCTCCTTATCCGCGTCTGCCACCGTGATCAGCACGTTTCCCTCGGTGGGCAATTTTGTCCCGGCGGCTTCCTGCGCCTTAAAGAACGCCAGGCCGAAGTCCTGGTCGATACCCATAACCTCTCCTGTCGCTCGCATCTCCGGGCCCAATACCGGGTCGACTTCAGGGAACATATTAAAAGGGAACACCGCCTCTTTTACCGAGACATAAGGGAGCTTCCTGTGAATAAGCTCGGGAAAGTCGCTTAATTTTTTTCCTAACATTAAAAGTGTCGCGATGCGCGCCAGCGGTATGCCGACGGTCTTGGAGACGACCGGCACTGTGCGCGAGGCGCGGGGATTCGCCTCCAATATATAGACCTTATCTTCGCAGATCGCGAACTGTATATTGATCAGCCCTCTCACCTTTAATTCTTTCGCTATCTTTTTTGTCCATTCATCGATGGTCTTCAGGTGTTCAGGCTTGATGGTGCGCGACGGGATCGAGCAGGCCGAATCCCCCGAATGTATCCCGGCATGCTCTATATGCTCCATCACCGCGGCCGTAAAAGTCTCTTCCCCGTCGCAAAGAGCGTCCACTTCGCATTCCGTGGCGTTCTCCAGGAAGCGGTCGATGAGCATCGGGTGCTCGGGGCTGACCTGGATCGCGTCTTTCGCGTATTTGATCAGCATCTGTTCATCGTAAATAACTTCCATTCCGCGGCCGCCAAGCACAAAAGAGGGCCTGACCATGACAGGATAACCGGTCTGCCCGGCGACCTTTATCGCCTCTTCCATCGAAAATACCGTCGCGCCGTCTGTCTGGCGGATCCCCAGCTCTATCATCTTCTGCCTGAATAACTCCCTGTCTTCGGCGAAGGCGATGCTCTTTGTGCTCGTGCCGAGGATCTTTACCCCGTTCTCCTCGAGTTCGGCGGCAATATTGAGCGGCGTCTGTCCGCCGAACTGCACGATCGCGCCCTCCGGTTTCTCTTTCTCCCAAATGGCCAATACATCCTCGACGGTCAACGGCTCAAAATAAAGCTTATCGGAGGTGTCGTAATCGGTAGAAACGGTCTCGGGGTTGCAATTGATCATGATCGTCTCAATGCCTTCATCGCGCAAGGCGAACGCGGCATGGACGCAGGTATAATCGAATTCGATCCCCTGCCCGATACGGTTCGGCCCGCCGCCTAAGATAAGGACCTTCTTTCTGCCGGAGACCGGCACCAGGTCTTTTCCCGCGGTATAAGTGGAATAATAATATGCCGCCTCTTTCACGCCGCTCACCGGCACGGGCTCAAAGCGCGCGTTTCCAACCACTTTTTTACGGCGAATGCGCACTTCCTTTTCTTTCACCTTGAATATCTTCGCCAGGTATTTATCGCTGAATCCCCATTCCTTGGCTTTCTTTAAGGAAGCGCCGGATAGCCCCGCCCATCCGGATCCCATCATCTCCTCCTCAAACTCCACCATCTCCTTCATTTCCTTGATGAACCACCTGCCGATGTATGTCAGGCCGTAAAGCTCTTCCACGCTTATGCCCTTCCTCAGCGCCTCATACATCAGGAAAACGCGCTCGCTGGATGGATAGGCGAGGCGGGATTTTAATTCTTGTAACGACAAATTATGGAAATCCCTGGCGAACCCCAATCCATGCCTGCCGATCTCAAGGGAACGTATGGATTTCTGGAACGCCTCCTTAAAATTCTTGGCGATAGACATCACTTCGCCTACCGCTTTCATCTGCGTCCCCAGCACGTCTTTCGCCTGGCGGAATTTTTCAAAAGCCCAGCGGGCAAATTTAATGACCACATATTCGCCCCACGGCTCATATTTTTCCAGCGTTCCCTTCCTCCAGTAAGGTATTTCGTCAAGGTTCAGGCCTGCGGCTAATTTTGTGGATACGCGCGCGATGGGAAAACCTGTTGCCTTGGAAGCAAGGGCGGATGAGCGCGAGGTGCGCGGATTGATCTCGATGACCACAAGGCGGTCGTCCTTGAGGTTATGCGCGAACTGTATGTTAGTGCCCCCCACGACGCCTATCGCGTCGACTATCCTGTAGGAAAAATCCTGCATCCTCTTCTGGAGCTCCTGCGGGACCGTCATCATCGGCGCGACGCAAAAACTGTCGCCGGTATGCACACCCATCGCGTCTATATTCTCGATGAAACAGACTGTGATCTTTTGGTCCTTCTCATCGCGCACGACTTCCAGTTCCAACTCTTCCCACCCGATGACCGCTTCCTCGATCAAGACCTGGTGTATGAGGCTCGCGTTCAGGCCGCGGCGGGATAGGATACGCAGCTCTTCTTCATTATAAGCGATGCCGCCGCCTGTGCCGCCCAATGTGTATGCCGGGCGCACGACGACCGGATATCCTAATTTCTGGGCGGTCTTCAGCGCTTCCTCCTCGGAAAGGCAGATCTCGGAAGCCGGCACCGGGATACCCAGCTTCTTCATCGTATCCTTGAACGCCTCGCGGTCTTCCCCGCGCTCGATGGCGTCGGCCTTTACGCCGATTATCTTCACGTTATACTTATCCAGCACCCCGGCTTTATTCAACGCGGAAGACAGGTTAAGCCCGGTCTGCCCGCCTAAATTCGGAAGCAGCGAGTCCGGCCTCTCCTTGGCAATGATCTTGGTCAGGCTCTCTACGGTCAAAGGCTCGATATAAGTGTGGTCTGCCATCCCGGGATCGGTCATTATCGTGGCGGGGTTTGAGTTTACCAGGACGATCTCATAACCTTCTTCGCGCAGCGCTTTACACGCCTGTGTCCCGGAATAGTCGAATTCGCAGGCCTGGCCGATGATTATGGGGCCGGAGCCGATTATTAAAACTTTTTTGATGTCATTGCGTTTTGGCACGCTGACCTTCTCCGTTAGGGTGGGTTATTGTTTGTATTATAGGGATAATGACTTTCTATTTCAAGGATTTTTGAGGGGTTGACTTTTTTCCGGTGATCACCTGCGGCCGTGGCGGCGCCTCGGCGCGAAATGATACGATCTCCCCAGGCCTGAAGATTTGTCGAACTGCTCCTGCGGGATCTCCGGATGTTTCGCGATAGGAAGCGAAGCCCTGATGAGCTTTTCAATGCTCCTGACATCGCTGCTTTGGTCCGGCGTGGCAAATGAGATCGCGTGCCCCTTATGGCCCGCCCTGCCCGTGCGTCCGATGCGGTGCACGTAATTCTGCGCGTCGTCCGGCAGGTCGTAATTAATGACCAACTCGATGCCGGTGACGTCTATGCCCCTCGCGGCTATATCTGTGGCTACGAGCACTTTGTATTTGCCCGACTTGAACCCTCCGAGCGCTTCACGGCGCTGGCCCAACGAACGGTCCGAGTGTATCTCGGCCGCGCTGTGCCCCATATCCCTTATCGAGTGAGCGATCTTCCTCGCGTTATGCTTGGTGCGGGAGAATAACAGCACCGCGCCGTGGTATTGCGCGAGCAGCTTACGGAGAAGTTGGGATTTTGCGTCTTTCCTGACAATGAATAATTCCTGCGTCACATGCTCGGCCGCTGTCCCGGAAGGAGCGATCTCTATGCTAACAGGGAGTTTCATATACTTGGCGGCTATTGCCATGACTTCCCTCGGGATAGTCGCGGAAAAGAGCATCGTCTGCCGGTCTTTCGGGACGAAACGCAGGATCTTGTCGACCTGCGGGGCAAATCCCATATCGAGCATGCGATCCGCCTCGTCGAGGACCAGCATAGCGACACCGCCGAGCGATACGTTGCGCTGCTCGACATGGTCTATGAGCCTGCCCGGCGTAGCGATGATCACGCGCGGCCCTTTGCGCAGGGACTGTATCTGCTCGTGCATGGAAGCGCCGCCTATAAGGCATGCCGTCTTTATCCCGAACGGGCGCGCTATCGCCTGGAAGGCCTCGTCGATCTGAATGGCCAATTCTCTCGTAGGGGCCAGCACCAGGCCCGCGCCCTTCTTCTGCGCGAGGATCTGCACCATCGGGATGGCGAATGAATGCGTCTTGCCGGTGCCGGTTTGGGCCACGCCGACTATATCCTTGCCCTGCATCGCTATCGGGATCGCTTTCAGCTGGATCGGCGTCGGCACCTTGAACTTTATCCGTTCGAGGATATCGAGGATCTTAGGCGCGATGCCCAAGCCGTAAAAACCGTCGGCGGCATGGTTATTGGCCGGCTGCGGCAGGTCCTTATCGTTTATTTTATGCGTCATCATGTTTTTTAATCCTTTGATCTCCGGTCTTGAGGAACCTGTCCGAGGTGGACATGACAATAACCTTCATGATTATAAATGCTCAAGATCTGTTTGCAGTGCAGGTATTTGCATTTCCTGCCTTTGGATGAAGTCCTTACTTTTTTGATATTTACTCCTTATGGTTGGTCAAGCCCTGTTAACTACAAACGTTCTTTTAAGCGAATCCATCAGCCTGCCCCTTTTTATCTCCCTCGCGAAGACGCCGGCAAGCAGGCGCGGTATTACGCAAATAAACGAGACGACCTCTCCGAAGCTCAAAACCCTGTTTTGAAAGGCACCCTTAAAGAATATTTTAAAATAGCGCTGCGGGGTGTAAAAAGAGAACTTTATCGTCCTGCCTATCTTTTTTAGCGCCGGATAGTCGTATGTATCGGAATAAAGCTCTCCCTTTTCGGTAATATGGTAACCGGGCGTCTTCTCCGCCAACTCCCTCAGCGGGGAATACTTCTCTATCCTGAGTTTGTTGCAGGTGATAAAATCCAGCCCTATCTCTTTGGCGAATTCGGGTATGTAGAGCATCTCCTCTTTGCTCTCGCCTATATTGCCGTAGATGAAATAACCGTTATAGAAGATCGGATATTTCGTCAGTACCTTGAACGCTTCCCTGACCGTGGCGGAATCAAAACCTTTGTTCAGCTGCGCCAATATGCGATCGTGGGGGGACTCTATGCCTACCAGCAACGCCTTGAATCCCGCCTTGACCATCTTACTTAGAAGGCGGGGATGTTTGAATAACTCGATGCGGGCCTGGGCGATAAAACGTTTTTTTATCTTGCGCTTTATTATCTCGTCGCATATCTTCTCCGCCCTGCCCGCGTCGGCAAAAAGGTTATCGTCGCTGAACAGGATTATCTGGGCGGTTACCTCTTCCAGTTCCCTGATCACCGAGTCGACGCTGCGCGCCGTATAAGTCCGCCTTTGGCCGAGCGGGTTCATGTTGAATGTGCAGAATTTGCAGTTGTGGGGACAGCCCCTCGCGGAGAGGATCGAATCAAAGGTAAGATTCATCATCTCGATCCCGTTCACGGCAAGGCTGTATTTATTATTCCTTAAAGAACGGCGCGGGGCAGGCATATCCTCTATATCCAGCAGGGGCCTGTTCTTATTATGGACCACAACGCCTTTTTCCACGTAAGAGATGCCGAGGATATCTTTCAGGGGCAGGCCCTTGAGTATCTCCTGTATCGTCGCTTCCCCTTCCCCGCGGACCACTATAGTGATATTCGGGCAGATCTTGAAAAATTCATCCGCCATCTCCGTCGCCTTATACCCTCCGACGACTACCGGTATATTGGCCGGGAAGCGGTTAAGGAGCTCGCATATCTCCTTGAACTGGCGGTCCCAGCCTATACTTACGCAGACAATATCGATCTCTTTTGCTATAAAATCCAGCAGCTTAGCCGGATCTGACAGTTCTTTTTCGTATCTAAGATCGATAAGCGTCAGCTTAGCCACAAGCCCCTCGGCGCTGCTTGCGACATACTCGAGGCCGGTCGGCGGAAAGAGCTTCATGACGCTTGTATTGCTGCTTTCGATATAGGGATTCAGGAATAAGGCGTGCTTGTATTTCACTGCGATATTATAACATAAAATACCCTTTTTTGGGTATAAATCTAGCCGGCGTTTCTTTATGCTACGGGGACGTCCTCATTTGAGGGCTTCTCTGTCTCCGCTTTAGCCTGTATGGCTTTCTTGTCCAGTTTGCTCTGCCTCTTCTCTTCTTTCTTCTTTTTATTTGCCATTTCTCTCTGGTACTTTTTAAACGAATAATTATCTCTTGCCATTATGTCCTCTTTTCTTTTTTCTTTTTGGTTTAGCCCGTAAGCATAACACATCTGCAAGCGGCGATAATTTCCCTTTTTCATACGGGAATTCTTTGCAATGGGCCGGCTTCAGATTATAATCGACTTTGTGGATAGAGCACAGCCCTTCCGGGGTAAGGAAAGAACAGCGGTTATCTTCGTAGCTCGTCCCGACGCTGTATCCGGAAGGAAAATCTTTATCCTCCTCAAGATGATAAAAATCCCCTTTTAACTTAAGGGATAATATCTTTTTGGCTTCTTCCAGGTCTACCCACGCCCCAAAATCACAACAAGAATGTTGTTTTTTGCATTTCAGGCAATCGATCTTCTTCACTTTTTCCCCTTCAATTATTTACCCGGTTTCACTATATTCGTTACGCGCGCTGCGCGGGATGGCAATAAAGCAACTCCCATACTTTTACCCATTTAATGAAATGGACCCAAGCGAAGAGGGAGGAAAAGATAAATCCGTATATGCCTTCTTTATAACCTTTTTTCTTGACGTAAAATTTCCAAAAAAGCTTTGCCGTCTTTATGCGTATCTGGTACCGGACGTTTTTTTCGTCCGCGAACCGCTTTAGATCGACTATTTCTTTCGCCTCAAGGCTCGTATAGCGGTTATGCCGTTCGATGAATTGGGAGAAATTGTCGAAGGGACGGTGCTCGATCTCAGCGTCAAGCACGCCGATCTTACCGTCAACGATAAGTTCATGGTGGACCTTACCCTGGTAGCGGGCAAATCCCTTCTTTAAGAAATGAAGGGAATAATGGTACCATCCGCCATAGCGCATGAAGTGCCCCATGAAGAAATTTTTGCGCAGGAATTTATAGGCGGCGAATTCCCCTTCCCGTTCTAAAATACCCGTAATGGCGGCGCGAAGCCCGTCGGTGACGGTCTCATCGGCATCGAGCTGCAGTATCCAGTCTCCCGAAGAATTATCGATGCCGATATTCCTTTCCTGGCCGAAATCCCCCTCAAAACGGTGTTGGACGACCTTTGCTTTATGCTTCTTGCAGATCTCTACGGTTTTATCCGCGCTGAAACCGTCTACTACCACGATCTCGTCCGCCCAGGCGACGCTTTTCAGGCACTTCTCTATTTTTTCTTCTTCGTTCTTGGCCAGTATCACTACCGATAACTTTTTGCGCAAGCGCCCCCCCTGTTATCTTCTATCGCATCCGGATTTAATAAGGTTTAAATCCGAATCGACCATCATCTTTACCAATTCCTTGAACTTAACTTTCGGCTCCCATCCTAATTTCTTCTTCGCCTTGGAATAATCGCCCTTTAAAATATTGACCTCGGCCGGCCTGTAGAATTTTTTATCAATCTTTACGTACTTTTTCCAATCGAGCCCGGCATGGCTAAAAGCCAGCTTGGCGAATTCTTTTATCGAGTGCGTTTCCCCCGTAGCGATGACATAATCATCGGGCTTATCCTGCTGCAACATAAGCCACATAGCCTTAATATAATCCCCGGAAAATCCCCAGTCCCTTTTCGCGTCTAAATTGCCCAACTTGAGTTCATTAGCCAGCCCAAACTTGATCTTAGCCACTGCATTGGTTATCTTGCGCGTGACAAATTCAAACCCTCTCCTGGGAGACTCGTGGTTAAAAAGTATGCCGTTACAGGCAAACAGATCATACGCTTCGCGGTAATTACGCGTTAAATCAAAACCGGCGACCTTGGATATTCCGTAGGGAGACCTGGGATGGAACGGTGTATTCTCATTTTGGGGGGTTTCCTCGGCCTTGCCGAACATCTCGCTGGAAGCGGCAAAATAGAACTTACAGCGCGGGGCCAATTCCTTGATTGCGGCGAGGATATAATGCGTGCCGTTGATATTCGTGTTAATGGTCGAGAACTCATCTTCGAAAGAATAGCTGACAAAGCTTTGGGCCGCCAGATGGTAGCACTCGTCGGGTTTCATTTTGTGAACGACTTTAAATAAACTCGCAAAACTTTCAAGAGACCCGGGATGCAGGGTGATCTTCTTCAGGATATGCCTTATCCGCCAAAGCTGGTGTTCGGGGTCCTCTAAAGCCACCCTCCTGACGATGCCATGGACCTGGTAGCCTTTCTTAAGCAAGAATTCCGTCAGATATGAGCCGTCCTGTCCGTCTATCCCGGTAATAAGCGCTTTCTTCATGTTGTCATTATCTCCTTCACGGTGGAAATATTATAAGGGTAATGTCTTATTATATCAAGGATTTTTGGGGATTGGGGATAACGGCATATCAAGTAATTTTCGCCACTTATTCTCCCACCCTGAATGATGCGTAGTGCCCTTGACTACCGTAATGCTCTCATGTTCATCATCTCCGGTCTTACCGGCAAACGATTTCGCAACAGATGCCGGGATGGTCCTGTCGCCGGAGGCGATAAAATGACGCTGTGGAATGGCCCTGATCTTGGCCGCGTAATCTATAGGATTAAGGGACCCGTTAAGCGGACTCACTTTATTCCAATTACTGACAGCGCTCCAATCCAAATTTCCGGCGATAGTGCGTATGCTTATGACATCATCGCGGCGCGCGGCGACAAGAACGGCCGCTGCCCCTCCCCCCGAATAACCTATAAGCGACACCGACCGCGCTCCGGCCATATCGCGCAAACGGCTGACCGCGAGGTCCATATCTTTTATCACTTCGGGTGAAAAGCGTTTCGCCGTCCAGTATTTCGCGTCACACTGCGAAGCGCCCAGGGAAGCATATTGGCCGGGGCGCGCGAGATATGCGACATTCGGGGACGGGTCCAATGAAGCCAGCCGCATGACAAGGGGATCCGTCGGGGTGGGGTCGGAAGATGGGCGAGAACGGGACTCCCACGCCAGGCCGTCTCCCTCGATGTAGATCACGAGCGGCTCCCCTCTCCTGTTTATTGTAATGTACGAAAGCAGCGTGAAATTGCGCCCGCGTATAAGGTTTTTCACGAACCCGTTATTTTTTTCCAGGAAGAAAGATTGTGTCGCGCAGCCTGCTATGCAAAATACCAAAAACAAGGCCGCAATAGGCCTTTTTATGCGAAACATGGGACTCCTTGCGTGCGAATGATCCTAGAACTTATACCTTATATCAGCCCAGCCTGTATGGGAAGTAAAGTCCTGCTTGTATTCGAAGTCGTAGTTGGCATCAAGGCTCCAGTTGCCTTTGGTGACCAGGGCAAGCCTTCCGCCGACGTTTAAGGCGTCGCGGGCAGGATTGAATCCCTGCGTAGCGAATGAGCCTCCTCCTCCGGCGAATGTCGAGGTAGTAGCCTGATTGTCATTTATGAAATCGTGGAGCCACCGGACATGGACCTCGGGTATTAACGTGCCGTAGCTGACCTCAAAGGGGCGGTCGAGTTTCATGCCCAGCCCGGACTCTAGCATATTATAACCCTGGCTTGCCACACTTAGGTCGAGCGCGCCTGCTCCTGTCTCGTTGTAGCTCTGGAGGTTTAAGCGCAGGTACTGGAGCGAGGCGATCGGGGTTATGTTGATCTTCTTGGCTTTAAAGGTATAACCGCCGTCGAATAAGACTGAGTACTGCTGGCCGCGATAGCTGGAGTTGGCTATTCTTCTTATGGCGCCTACGTCGATATTCCTCTTTCCTTTATATGTATTATAGGCGAACGAAAAGGCGCCGTTTATGTAGTATGGCTTTTCAGGGTCTATATATCCGCCGTAGAAGGTCGATTGATAACTATTGATGTAGGTTCTTCCGCTGTTGTCCTTGGAGTTTACGTTAGATGCCGCGTAGCCGCCGCTGGCGCCGAATCGGACCTTATCGTTAAATGCGGGGATATCGCCTCCGAGGGCTGTGCCCCAGATGGTGGCGGAATAGCCGTTACTTGTTCCGCGAGGGTCCTGGTGGGCGGCTTGGCCGAATCCCCTGCCCCATGCCTCGAAGCCGCTTTCTCCCTTGCTTCCGGTTGAAACGCCGCTCTCCCCCGTTTCTTCATTATGCGCCCGGGCGAAGAGCCCCCCTAACCTGTCGGTACTGGTCCCCATGAATTGGTTGATGGCGGTGTTGCTTACATTGGTCACTCCGCTGTCGACGACCGGGGTGAACGTCGCGAGGGCCAGGCCGGCCGAGGTAGAGTCCAAGGCATCAAGCGTATCCAAAACAGTGAGCATATCGCCCGCGGGATTTGAAATATTATCAAGGACCGCGCCTGCGGCGGATGAATTACCGTTGGTGGTGGTGCCCGCAAAACCGTTGCCTGCTCCGGAACGGATTATGGTCAGGATGAGGTCGCCGTCTGAGCTTGCGCCTGAGAATGAATATTTCGAATTGTTGGACGTGATAGTAGTCGGGACATTGACGTTTGTGCCGCCCGGGCCATCGACCACCTTAAGGGTCGTATTATTCGGCATATAACCGCCGACTGTGACGTTGACAGCGCTTCCGGAAGCCACAACGGCATTACCTGCAGACGTAACATTACCGAAATTTGAGGAAGAGTTTGCGGTAAGTTTCAAGGTAGTCCCCGTCCCCTGGCTGTAAATACCGCCGTCGCTAAGCGCCACGTTTCCGGTGCCGACATCAAGCGCCGCCGTAGTATTGGCCTTCAATATAAGATTACCGGATATCGTCCCGTTATTCGTTATTGCCGTAGTCCCGCCGTCGAGCTGGATGGCAGCCGTAGTGCCGGTTATCGTACCGCCGGCATTATTGATAATAATAGTATTGCCGTTATCGACCCGGACACCTGTTTCCGGGCCGGAGATCGTTCCCGAATTGGTAAGTTTATTTATGCCGCTTGTCACGGGCGTGCCGAGCGCGGTATCGCCCTTAAAAAGAATACCGATGCTTGCGGTATCGGCGAGCCCGAACTTCTTCGAAGTCACGGCGTCGCCGTTTGTCGTGACGGTGCGGCCTGTCCCGACCGTGACGTCGTAGTTAAGCGACCAGACCAGTATCCCCTGTCCGCCCGATACGCCGCCGGCGCCGGTAACGTTTATAACATTAGGGGTGGCGCTGGTACGGCTGACATTCTTCTGGAAACGGGAGCCGGCCCAGAGGGTATCGCACGGCCCGGTGACATCGAAACTCGCGAAACCGTTGCCGTATTGCGCGTCCGCGTCCGAGCTAAAACTGCCGTTCTTGTTTTTAGTGTATATGTACGAGACGGTCGAATAGATGCCGTGGATATTCGCGGAGGTCCCGCCCAAGACGATGAATTCGCTCATTCCCTGGATGTCGGCAAGATTTGTCTTGTCGCCGTTCCCCCAGAAATAGGTATAACCCAATTGCCCGAAAGGAAAACGTTTAGCCGGGTCGGCGCCATATGACGCATTCCTGAATTGATCATAATAGTCCTGGAAATCCAACCAGACTTGAGGGTCCGTCATAGACGGAGGCTGAACGAAACCAAGTAAGTCGCCGTATTCGCCTTTTACCGTGGCGTAATTCGTTATGTCGGGGTTTTTTGTCGGCCGCATTATGGTATTATTATTCGGGGCTACCGCGAACTCCACTATGGCGTTGTGCGTCCCGGAATTATCCATGCCTAGCCCTCGCTCGGTGACCTTTATAAGATCGGAATTAGTGACTCCGCCTCCTTTATTATCATAGAATTTCGTGAAATCGTTACCGGTAGTCACCCATGCGGCATCGGTTGTAGGATTACCGTGGATCGTATAACCCGACTGGTCGACATAGTTGCCGCTGTAAAACGAAGCATATGTCGCCGTCCTGGTGATAAGGTTCCCGCTCGCGTCGTATTGGAGCCCGAACGTGCCGCCGGTGTTGGGTATTATAACGATGGAAGCGTCGGCGGCAAGATGACCGGCGGGAGTAGTGGCATTGCTTATTGCCTGGAGTATGCCATCGCTATAACTATAAGTAGGACTGTCCGCAGAGGAAAAGGGCTGCGCGGCAAAAGATAGGAATAATACGGCTGCGAAAAGAAGTGGTTTGCGCGTCATTAGTTCTCGTTTTCGGGAAAAACCGCGGAAGGGATCGAGATGCAGAAGGAAAAAAAAGTTAGAACGGGAAGGAATTTTCTCATCTTGCCGTTGATTATAGCGGAGATTATTTGCTAAATCAAGGATTTTTGGGAATTAGAGTGTGGCTTTGCATCGACATACTGCATCCGACTGTCCCCTTGATCAGGACTGGCAGGCGGTCCTTGTCTTTGCTGATCCATATCTCGAACTTGCCGGGCTTGCTGGTGAAGTGATAGGCCGTTATCTTATTATCATTTACCATCACGTCTTCGATACCGACCAGCGTAACGGTAAACACTTCTCGAAGGCGCACGACCATGCTCCACCCTGCGTTAAGGTCATCGACCCGGCGCAGGTAGAAAGGCAGCAACACGGCATTATGGTAGGGACTGTCGGATTTATATCTGTATTCGTCGGTGAGTTTATCGTTCATAAATTTCTTGATAACGAGGGAATTTTTTTGAGGGTCATATTCCTCGACGAGGAACTCTTTCGATAACGGCCAGCTGATATGCCGCTCAACTATCAACGGCAGGCCTGTTTTGGGATCGGCATAGATTTTTTCAAGGTCGCTGAACCCGGTGAGTTCGGTGCGAAAGGTCACAAGCCAATACTCCCTGCCCTGATAATCAACCAGCCCTATATCCTCGTATTCGGCTCTCCCTGCGGGGTTGACATTGTAGACTATTTTCTCGCCTTGGGATACCGCGGCAAAAGCCGCATTGCATAAAATGAGTAACGACGCCGCCAAAAAAATATTAAGTATTCCCTTACCTCCCATAGCTGCAGACCTCCCTAACCGACATAACGCCTCACCTTAACGAGTTCGACCAATTCACCCACAGTCTCTACTATTCCGACTTCTTCATCGGATATTTTGATATCATACCTCTCTTCCAGGTCAATTGCCAGTCTTACTAGGTCCACGAAATCCATATAGAGATCCCCTATCAGCCGGGATTCAGGCGCGATCCTTTCGAGCGGCATCTTTATCTGCTCGCTTATCAGCTCCCTTATCTCATCTATTATGCTCATTGCGCCATTCCCGGAGGAACTTTCTTCCAATCGTAACCCCGCGCCGCCTCCTTAAACCCAATGTCAAACAGCTCACGCATCTCGGCGGGATCGAAAAACTCCTTCGCTTTAGACACATGGGTTACCGGTATATACGCCAGATTGAAATCACCCTTGCCTAGTTTCGTGAAAGTATACAACTGATAGATGTCCCCGATACTCTGGGCGTTTACCATCGTATCTACGGTGCGCTCAGCAATGGCAGATAACCTGTCCGGGACTTCCTTCCAGATGGAATCCACATAGCCGTTCCTGATCACGTATATCTTGTACCGCATATTGCGGATATCCGTCCCTTTTTCCTTAGCGGCGTCTTCCATGCCCTGTACGACATCGTAAAGGAAAAATACCTGTTTCACCACCCCGCCGTCG
The DNA here is from genome assembly GCA_041653595.1 of Candidatus Omnitrophota bacterium. Taxonomy (NCBI): domain Bacteria; kingdom Pseudomonadati; phylum Candidatus Omnitrophota; species Candidatus Omnitrophota bacterium. Next base: position 22,533 of record JBAZFB010000017.1, read on the forward strand.
ACATGCATCTCATCATACGTCTTATCGCCGGCCTGCACCCTTAGACGCACGGGTGGAAAAGCTATCGGGATGGATGCCGACGCCAGTATTATCTCACGGAACAACGTCAAAGCCTTATCATCGCCTATGGAGGCGATCTTCCCCATGTCCCATATAGCGAGCCGCTGGGCATCCAGGTTAGTGGTCCCCACGTAAAGCCTGCGGCCCTTGTTATATTCGGCGGCTATCTCCTTCAATAATTGCCCGTCGAAATATTTATCAATATGGCGTTTCAGCGGCCTGGGGCTGGCAAAGGAATTCACGAACGGGATGCTTATCTTCATAATATCTTTCGTCGAATACTTCGTGCAGAATTCCTCCAACCTGCCGTCATATTTGCTTCCGAGGAAAGCGAAAGGCGCTATTATCGCCCCGGTACTTATGCCCGTAACGACCTTAAAAACCGGCCTTGTCCCGAACTGTGTCCACCCGCTGAGTAAACCCGCGCCATATGCGCCATTAGCGGCTCCTCCGGAAATCGCAAGCATCGAATATGTCCCGCCTGTTCCGCGGGGATCGATCAAACTGACAATATCTTTTTTGAAGTATTCGCTTGGGATACCGCTATACACCCTGATATCCCGCATCCCAAAGACCCGTACATTGCTCATCATGTTTTCCGGAACGGCGTGCCGTACACTCGCGCAGCCGGATGTAAGGAAGATAGCGGCCGTTATTACGCAAAACTTTTTTACCCTTTGAAGGTTTCTCATCTAATGGATCATGACCGTCCCTTTATTCTTGACCTCCTTGAAAATAAACACCAGGAACACGCAAGAGAAAGCAATGATCCCGTAATAGCGGAAACAATCGATATATGAAAGAAGGGCGGACTGGCGTAATAATTCCCTGTAAAGCAGGCCGTCCGCGAGGCCGGCATACGCCTTCGATACCTGCTGATACAGCTGGTTAAAGGGGTTCAACTGGCCCACGAGTATCGCCTGGTGCGTCTGCGCCATTCGGGAAAGTATCGTCGTCGATACCGCGATGCCGACGCTGCCCCCGATATTCCTCATAAGGTTAAAAAGCCCGGAGCCGTTTCCTATGTCCCTGGCATGCAACGTCCCGAAAGCCACGATCGACAACGGCACAAAGACCATCATCGTGCCAAAACCCAGGACAAAAAGCGGGATCACCCTCGAATCCATGGAGATCTGCAGGTTAATATTGCCGAGAGACAACGCCGCAATCCCGATCATGGCCAGGCCCACGGCCATCAATACCTTATTTTCAAAGTATTTACATAAACGCGAGACTGACAGGGCCCCGGTAAAAGCCCCTATCCCAAGCGGGACCAGTATAAGCCCGCTTAAATAGGCCGTATATCCCATCATCGTCTGGTAAAAGAGCGGCATGAGCGCCATCACTCCGTACATGATCGAACCGATCATAAAAGCGATTACCATGCCTCCAACGAGGTTCCTGTCTTTAAGGATACGCAAATCGACCACCGGATGCTTAACGCGGAATTCCCATAAAATGAACGCGACAAGAGAAATGACGACAATGATCGATATCCAGCATATCCAGGACGCCTGGAAC
>JBAZFB010000018.1:0-7688 GCA_041653595.1 Candidatus Omnitrophota bacterium
TGCGCCCAAGAAGCACGCTGGCGCGAGCGGTCGAAGAAAAACACTAGAAGAATAATCGCTCCAAAAAAGTAGATAATGTGGAAACCGACCGACGCTATCGCATTCATACATCCTCCTCTGCCTAACATATAATATACGAATTCGTAGTTTATGGGTCTTTGTACTGCCTAAACGGAAGTATACCATTTTCGCCTGACTTTACAACACAATTTTTGTTGACAGATTTCGCCTTTGGCCTATAATAGCAGGAAATACGAATTCGTAATTTATGGGTTTTTGTACTTTTGGGGAGAAAAAATGTTTGTAGAGATCCTGCCTGATTTCCAGAAATTCCTGGTTTCAAGAGGCTTTGCCGATGAAAAACATGCCCCCTTCTACGCTCGCTGGGTAAGCAAATTCGTCGCCTTTTCTGATGAGGATGAGGGCGCGGATTTTCAGGAAAAAAGACGAAAATTCCTTGAGCAACTCTCCGATTCCCCGGGGATCGCGAACTGGCAGATGAACCAGGCGGAAACCGCCCTGAAGCTCTATTTTGAGCAGTTTGACAAGAGTGCCGCGAAACTCGGTCCGAATTCAACCCTATCCCAGATAAACGACAGGTCAGATCCTGCTTCTATTATAATCGCGATGGGCAAAGCCATCAGGGTTAAACATTATTCATACAAGACTGAGCGCACTTATGTCAACTGGGCAAAAGGTTTTTTTGAGTATCTAGTCAGTGTCCGTAAGAAGGATATCCAAAAATCGGGTCTTTCAAGCGAGGATGTGCGTGATTACCTGAGCTTTCTTGCAATTAAAAAGAAAGTTTCCTCCTCTTCCCAAAACCAGGCCTTTAACGCCCTCTTGTTCCTGTTCAGGGGGGTGCTGATGATAGGGCTCGAAGACATCGCAGGCGCGGTCCGCGCGAAACGCGGCCCGAAACTTCCCGTCGTCCTGACCGAGAACGAGGTCCGCGAGATATTTGACAGTGTAACGGGCAAGGACAAGCTTATCCTGCAGCTATTATACGGCACTGGCATGCGCATTTCCGAACTGACGTGCTTGCGGGTAAAAGATATCGATTTTGAAGCGGGAATGATATTCATAAGAAGCGGCAAGGGCGATAAGGACAGAAGTACCGTCCTACCGGAATATCTGAAGGCAGAATTGCGTGCGCACCTTAAAGAGGTCAAAAAGATACACGAGAAAGACCTAGCCGCCGGATACGGGGAAGCCTGGCTGCCTGATGCGCTTGAACGCAAATACCCGAAAGCTGTCAAAGATTTCGGATGGCAATTCGCCTTCCCGTCGGCAAAGCTCTCCCCTGACCGCGATACCGGAAAGGTCAGACGTTTCTATATGAGCCCGAAGACCATACAGGACGCGATGTCTGAGGCGGTAAAGAAAGCGGGAATAGCCAAGCATGCCACTGTGCACACGTTAAGGCACAGCTTCGCCACCCATCTGTTGCTTAACGGAGTAAATATACGGGAAGTCCAGGAGCTTTTGGGGCACAGCCACGTCGAGACGACGATGATATACACCCATGTGATACGCGATATCTCAAATGCGCCGCGGAGTCCGCTGGATAAGCTTTACGCGACTGCCGATAAACAATAGCCTCTACCTATAAACATCCTTCCTGTGGGCTACGGTCAGTATTATGACCGTTATCTCTTTGTGGTATATCCGGTAAATTATCCTGTAGTCTCCTGAGCGGTAAGATAATAGCCCCTTGAGGTCGCCGGTAAGGCATTTTCCGATCGCCGGATCTTGGGCGATACGCTCGACAGCGTCTTTTATCTGGCGCTTCTTCTTGAGGGATAACCTGCCTATCGATTCCTTCGCTTCCCTTGTATACAATACGCTATACATTCTTGAAGATATCCTTATGCGAATATAACTTTCCTTCGCGGATATCCTCCTCTGCCCTTAAAATAGAACGGAGTAATTTTTGGTCGGCCATGACCTCCAGGGTCTCCAATTCTTCCGGAGAGATCATGACCGCCTCCGCCCTCCCGTTCCTCGTTATTATCAGGCGCTTGCCTGCCGAGGAGATCTTCTTGATCAGCCCGGGCAGTTTACTCCTTGCTTCCGATATCGGTACGATAAAATCCATCTTTCTCACCTCCTGCATAATTGTACAATATTCTGTACAATTTGTAAAGCCCTTGATCCTGGCTTCCTGCTGCGCCGTGTTGGGCATAATAAATCCCTCCTTTATTATAGTAGACGTAAAGAAGGGATGTTTTCTTTCAAAAATATTAATTCAATTCTTTTTCGAGAAGCTCGAAAAATTTCTCCCTCGCGTCCTTCTCTATCCACGGCTTATGGCCGCAGTGATCAAGGAGGATAAACCGGAAGTTCTTAAGTATGGCCGATAGCGGCTTTTGGACGCCTTCGGCGGGATGCGGGTCGTAGTCACCGTGGATAGCGACGACCGGGCACCTGATATCTTTCACGAACTCGAGCAGTTTTCCGCTCCTTCTTAACTCCTCGGCTTCCGGCCACACGCTATTGAATATGGCTCCCTTATAATCGATCGGCTCAGGCTTGCCCTCGATCGGGTCATAGGCATCGGGCACTATTTCCTTATCCATGCGGTCAAGCCTGGCCTTTGATATCTGGGCGGCATATTTCTCTTCAAACGGCCCGCTTGCGACGAGGATAAGTTTTTTTACCAAAACGGGATGTTTTGCCGCAAGTATAAGGCTCAACCAGGCTCCCCACGAATGACCTATTAACACGACAGGAAGTTCCGCTTCTTTCTCCAGGACAACTTTTAATTCTTCGACCTGCCCGTCGACTGACATTGCGGTCTGGAGCGGCTCGAGGACGCCGTATTTCGATGAGAGTTCGCGAGCGACCGGCGCGGCCTCTCCTGCCCCGCCCGGCCCGCCGTGGATGACCGCGACGGTAAAAGGCGCCTTGCCGTATTTCCTAAGATTATTTTTACCCGGACTAAACATATATGCGCGGCACGCGGGCGGAGATCCAACAGACGACCTCATACGGGATGGTATCGAGAAGTTCGGCTATATCCTCGACCGTGATAGTCTCGCCTTTCTGGGAACCGATAATGACCGCCTCATCGCCGACCTTCGCGCCTTTTATTCCGCCGACGTCTACCATCGTATGGTCCATGCATATGCGCCCGACTACCGGAGCGCGCCATCCGCGCACGAGCACCTCCCCTTTGTTCGAGAGGTGCCTGTTGAGCCCGTCGGCATACCCGACCGGAAGCGTGGCGATCACCGTCTCCCTGTCGGTCATATGCGTCCTGCCGTAACTGATAAACCTGCCCGGCGGCGTCTTCTTGAGGTATATTATTCTCGTCTTGAGTGAAAGCGCCGGTTTTAATTTCACCGTGCTCATCAGGTTCTGGTTCGGGTATAGGCCGTAAAGCATAAGCCCGGGCCGCACCATATTGAAGTGGGAATCTTTATACATCATGGCGCCGGCAGAGTTCGCCGCGTGCACGTACTGGATCTCGATGCCGCTTATCTCCATCTCGGTGGCAAGGCGCTTGAAATTCTCTATCTGGCCGGAGGTATAACGGACATCTTCCTCGTCCGCGCTCGCGAAGTGCGTGAATATCCCCTCGATCACTATATTCCTGAAACTTAACAGGTCCTTTATAAGGCGGCCGGCCTCATCATGCCATACGCCGAGCCTGCCCATCCCTGTATCGACCTTCACGTGGACGAGCGCCTGTTTCCTTAATTTGCGCGCCGCCTTGTCTATGGCCGAGGCAAGGGCCTTGTCGCATACGGTAAGCGTAAGGTCATAATAGAGCGCGTAATCCGCTTCTTTCGGGAGGACCGAGGAAAGGACGAGCACCGGCGTCCTTATCCCTGCGCGGCGGAGAGTGATCCCCTCGTCGACGCACGCGACGCCCAAATATGGGACTTTCTCTTTCTGCAGCCGGCGCGCGACCTCTACCATCCCGTAGCCATACGCGTTCGCCTTCACGACGGCGAGTATATTAGTGTCTTTAGAGAGGCGCGCCTTTATCGCGTGATAATTATGGGAGATGGCGTCGAGGTCGATCTCGGTCCACGTCGGACGGCTTGTCCTGCTTTTCGCAGGGCTTGTCCTGCTTTTCGCAGGGCTTGTCCTGCGCGCGCGTGCGGGGCTCATTTTCTAAGGCCTCTCACCTGGATGTCCTTCGGATATAAATACAACGGGACAAATTTATCCGCTTCTTCGAATTTATTCCTTTTCGCCAGTTCATGACCCAGACCGGCGACTGTCTCAGCCCTGAGATACCAAAGCTTCTCCGGGGCGAATCCGGCCTCGTGCTTAAAATTATCCTCGATCGTCTTCCTGTAAGCGGCCAGCCCGTCGCCCAAAAAGACCGCGTCGCCCTTGATAGATTTCAGCAATTCGGCGACAGGGCCGACCGAATATTTCAGGTGCCGGCGCAATTTACCGTTCTTGAAGGAATATGCCGACGCGTAAACGTTGCCGCGGCGCGCGTCAATGATCGGGACGATCAGCTTGCCTTCCTCTTTTATATTATACGCGAGCGCGTCGAGAGTCGGGACTCCGGCGATCCTGATCCCTGCCCCGAGCGCAAAACCTTTCACGGCCGCGGCGCCGATGCGCAAAGCCGTCAGTGACCCCGGGCCTTTCGAGAACGCTATGCAGTTGATATCCTTCAGTTTCAGCTTCGCCTTCTTGAGCAGCTTGTCTATCTGCGGCAAAAGCTGTTCACATTGCCGCTGGTCCATCACCCTATGGAAACCCGCGATGACTTTTTCCCCGTCGGTTATCGCGAGGGAGAGATATTTGGATGTGGTATCTACCGCGAGGATCTTCATGCTTCCTTTATACTGATCGTACGTTCGTTGGGATTCTTTATCTTCAACGCGATATCTAAACGCCTCTTTGGCAATATGCGCGCCATCTTACCCGACCATTCTATGACAATGACGCCTTTGCGCGCGAGGTAATCCTCATAGCCGATATCTTCGATATCCTTCAAATTATTGAGCCGGTAGATATCGAAATGGAAGAGCGGGATCTTTCCTTTATATTCTTTCACGAGGACGAACGACGGGCTGTTGACATACCTGTAATCCTTTACGCCGAGGCCCTTGGCTATCCCCTTGACCAGGGTGGTCTTGCCCGCGCCCAGCTCACCTGAGAGCGCGACCAGGTCGCCTGGCTTAAAGCGCTTGGCTATCTTCTCCCCCAATCTTATCGTCTCTTCAGCGTTCGCTGTCGTGAAATTCATCTAAAAATGGGAAAATCCTTTTGGCTTCAGCTCTTTTGTCGTCCCGTCCGGGGCTATGATCTTCACCCCGATCTTTTTATCGAGTATCTCCCCTATCTGCGATATCCTCACGCCGTTCAATTCCATGTTCTTCCGGGCAAGCCTGCGCGCCTCGGCCAGCGGCATCGTGAACAATAACTCGAAGTCTTCCCCTTCGTTTAACGCCGCGTTTACGCCCCTGGCGCCTTTCGAGACCGGTATCAGTTCCTCGTATATGCAGGCGCCCGCGCCGCTCTGCTTCGCGATATGGTTCAAGTCGGTCGAAAGCCCGTCCGAGATATCTATCATCGAGGTTATCTTGAAATTATTTACAAGGTAGCGCGCTTCTTTAAGACGGGGGGTAAACACGAGATGCTTCTTGCTTTTATATGATCCGCCGAGCGCGCCTGTCACGCATATTATATCGCCGGTCCTGGCGCCGCTCCTGAACGCGGCTTTATCCGGCTCTACGAACCCGATGACCGCGACATCTATGACGAGTTTCCCGGAAGAATTCGTGTCCCCGCCGACTATCTCGACATCGAACCTCCTGGCGAGCGCCTTTATCCCGCGGTATATCTCGTCTACGAATTCAACGCTCAGTTTTTTCGGAAGGCCCAAAGAGACGACCGCGTATTTCGCTACGCCGCCCATCGAGGCGATATCGCTTAACCCGCAGGCGAGCGACTTCCATCCTATTTGGAAAGCCGTCGCGTCCTTCATCCTAAAATCGACGTCCTCGAGGAGCATGTCGATGGTGACAAGCAGGTATTTTTTCTTCGATACGCGTATTACCGCGCAGTCGTCGCCGATGCCGCGGACAATGTCTTTGCCCGTCTTAAAATTCTTCGCGAGCCGGGCTATAAGCCCTGCCTCACCTAATCTTTTTAATTTCATCCGGCTTAAAAACCCCTTTCTCAGTGACTATCGCGGTGATGAGCGCCGCAGGCGTGACGTCGAATGCCGGGCAATATGTTTTTACCCCTTTCGGCGCGAGCATCTTCCCGCGGATAGTCGTGATCTCCTCGCCGCGCCTCTCCTCGATCGGGATCAACCTGCCGTATGGCAGGTTGAAATCTATGGTCGAGACCGGCGCGACGACATAAAAAGGTATCTTGTGGTATTTCGCGAGGACCGCCACCCCGTAAGTTCCGATCTTGTTCGCCGCGTCGCCGTTACGCGTTATCCTGTCAGCGCCGACGATGACCTTCGTGACCTTGCCCAGGCTCATCACATGCGCGGCCATGTTATCGCAGATGAGCGTGACATCTATCCCCTCGCGCATCAGTTCCCACGCGGTAAGGCGCGCGCCCTGCAAAAGGGGCCGCGTCTCATCGGCATATACTTTTACGCGCTTGCCCTTCTCCTTCGCCATGTATATCACGCCTAACGCGGTCCCGTAATCGGCCGTCGCCAGCGCTCCGGCGTTGCAGTGCGTCAATATAACATCGCCGTCCTTAATGAGCCGCGCGCCGTATACGGCCATCTTCCTGCATATCGCCCTGTCCTCCTCATATACTTTATGCGCCTCGGCGAGAAGCGCCTTCTTTATCGCCTCGACCGGCCTATGCTTATTTTTTACGGCTGCGGCGCGCATCCTGTCGAGGCCCCAGAAGAGGTTTACCGCGGTCGGCCTGGCCGAACCGATGAACTTTATGACGCGGTCCAATTCACGGATAAGCTCATTATAATTTTTGGCCCTCGACTTCTTGACGCCCAGGTAAGCCCCGTACGCGGCGGCCACGCCCAACGCCGGAGCGCCGCGCACCTGCAATTTTTTTATCGCATGCCAAAATTTTTTTACGTCGCGGAAACTCAGGTATACGAGCTTGTTCGGCAACAGGGTCTGGTCTATTATCTTTATTGCCCCGCCCGACTTTTGGGCGTCCCATCTTATCGTCCGGATAGCCATTATTTTACACCATTTTCCCGAACATTTTCGCCAGGAAGCTGCGCCCCACCGAGATGGCGGCATGGGGACAGAGCTCGTGGCAGCAGAAACACTTAATGCAGCGCCTGTAATCTATCCTCGAGCCTTCCTCTTTTATCGTGATGCACTTCGCCGGGCAGCTCTTTTCGCATATCAGGCACTTCTTGCATATTTTATCATTAATTACGGGGAAAAACCTGATAGCTTTCGAGAGCCATTTGAAGACCGGCTTCGGGACTTTCATCATTATCGAGGTAGCCGGCAGCTTGAAACCGCGTATCCTCGCGCTTTCGATGCTTTCTCCGAGGACCTCTATTTTTGAAAGGTCGGCCTCGCCTAATTTCCGCTTGTACGCCTCGGCGGTTATGGGGAGCCGTAGCGGTTCGATGCCGACCAGCCCGGCGTATACCGCGTCGCAGGCCACGCAGTCGTTGCTCGCCATCACAAGGTTCGCGTTCCGGAGTTCTCCTCCGGCCGGCCCGTTGCCTTCCATAGCAACGATCCCGTCCATCACTACGAGCC
>JBAZFB010000018.1:7698-23857 GCA_041653595.1 Candidatus Omnitrophota bacterium
CGAGCCTGGGTACCGCGGTCTCAAATACATCTATCGCGAGCTTCGCGAACTCATCCGGCCTCGGCGCCTTAAGGTGGCAGTCTGACTTGAACTGCCCGATCGCGAGCCCGTATGAATTCTTCAGCGCGCCGGTGAGCACCATCAGGTCGTGCGTCTTCATCTTCGGGACGGAGATGACGCCGTCGGCCTCTTTCGCCCAGACCGATATCGGCATCCCCTTTATGTTCTGCGCCTTGTCGAAGTCTACAAGCTTTACGCCCTCTTCCTCGCAGACTTTTTTTATCCCGGATTCCCCGTATGTCGAACCGGCGTCCCTCTGCCCCATCCCGCCGGGCGAATCCCCGACGATGATCTCGGCGCCCGCGCCCTTAACGAGGCGTATGACGGCCCGCAGGACCTCGGGATGCGTATTTACGCCGGACTCGGGCGGCCTTGAAGAGAGGACGTTCGGTTTAAGCAGTATCTTCTCGCCTTTTTTGACGAAGGCGGCGATGCCGCCGACCAGGTCCACCGCCTCTTTTACGGCGGAGCAGACCTTGCCTGTATCGTACGAATCCGCTCTTACTATCGAGACTTTCGGGCCCATGGCTAACTAGGGATCGCTATCAATTTATACAGGAACACGAAAAATATAACGGCCGAATTATGGATTATATGCACCGCTATCGACGGGACGACAGAGCCGGTCTTCTCGTAAAGGTACGCCAGGAGGATGCCGAGCGCGAATATCGGGAAGAACGAGACTATGTTCATATGCAGCATCGCGAAGACGAACGAGACGAGAAGTATCGCGTTGGTCACCCCTATCTTCTTCCTGAACACCGGATACGCGAATCCCCTGAAGAAGAGCTCCTCGGCGACCGGCCCGATGATGGTGACAAGCGCCGTAAGGATAAGGAGGAGCTTCGTCCCCTTCGCCTCGTAGAGTATCTCGAGCGCCTTCGTCTCGGGCGGCTCATAACTGAATATCCTGAGGCCGATGAATACTATGATCATTATGACAGCCAGGACCGGTATGATGACAAGATAGCCGCCGATGGCGACCCTCATGTTCCTCTTTATGTTCTTAAAAATGAGCCCCAGCCCGGCGAGACCGCTTTTAAATTTATTTACCGCGAAATGCGCTACTATGGCCAGGCCGATGATATCTACCAGGGTCGCGTTAAGAACGCCGAAGAACACCTCGTTGGGGTTATCTACTTTCATTAGGTCGAACATATTGGCCTCTGCCCATTGGAGCGCATAGGAGAAAAAATAGAACGTGATTATTACCCTCAGGATATCCGTTAACTGCCAGGGCACATCCGGCGGTGAGCCGTAGGCAACCATCAGGTCGCGGCCGTTAAGCTTGCGCGATATGCATCTTATCCCGAGGACAAGGCCCGCCAAAAGGGCGACCGCGCTCAAGAATGTGCTGGCCGTGACCGCGAAACCGAGGAGCTTGTCGCCCGCGAGCAACTCCCTTATCCTCTCTTCCTGCGCGAGCACCTCTTTAGGCGTAAGTATCTTATGCGTTTTCTTCTTCTCGGCAAGCCTCTCTTTCCTCTCGGGCGAGGGCGACACCGCCAGGAATATCTCGGTCGCTATTATAAAAGAGAGCATCAAAAGGTAGATCCGGTTCCCGCCCGCGAACCTCCTTAGCTTATCCCACGACATTTAGTCTCCTCGGCCTGAACTTGACCTTTAATTCCCCGGTCGCGACCCTCTCGCATTCCCTCATATCCACGCCTTCCTGGCCGACGCAGGTCACCTCGACCTCGGGCAGCTTCTCCCTGCATTCAACGATGAATTTCTTCACCTCCCCAAAAGTCTCAGGCCCAAAAACCGGCCTGCAGATCTTATTATAGGCATCCTTATCCGCGGCGTTCAGGCTTACGCTCACGCGGTCTATGAGCCCGGCGAGGTCACCGGCGATGCTCCTTTTATTTATGAGGTTCCCGTGGCCGTTAGTCGTAAGGCGGATCTTCGCGCCCTTCTTTTTCAGGGCCTTCGCGACTTCGATCATGCAGTCGAGGCGCAAAGTGGGTTCGCCGTATCCGCAGAAGACTATCTCATCGTATCCGGCCGGGTCGCCGACCGCCTCGATGATCTCTTTTGCCGACGGTTCCCCTTTAAGGCGCAGGTTGTGCCCCATCACGAAATCGGTCGTCTTGGTGACACAGAATTCGCAGTCGCTGGTGCACCTGTTGGTGAGGTTTATATAAAGGGAGTCCCTTATTTTATATGTGATGGATGATCCCGGCGCGGCGCCGACCCCGAAGAGCCGCGCGCAGTTAAGCGTCGTCACCCTCGCGACGTCCTGGGGGGTAAGGCCTTTCAGCTTCGCTATCTCTTCGACGGCTTTCAACATATAGGAAGGCTCGTTCCTTTTCCCGCGCATCCCTTCAGGCGCCAGGTAAGGCGCGTCGGTCTCGACCAATATCCTGTCCATCGGGACGAGGCTTTTCACGAGCTCGCGCAGCTTGGAGGCGTTCTTGAAAGTGATATTGCAGGTGAATGAGACATACATCCCGAGGTCGAGGACGGCGTTTAGCAGTTCTTCATCGGCCGGGAAGCAATGGATAACGCCTTTTACCGGAGCTGCCATTTCTTTTTTCAGTATCTTCAGCAGGTCCGCCTTCGCTGAAGTACTTTTGCCTTCAGCTACGGTGGATAAATCCTCGCGCGCGTCGCGGCAGTGGATTATGAGGGGCAGGTCCGTCTCTTTCGCGAGGCGGAGGAATTCCCTGAATGCCGTCTGCTGTAACCCGGCAGGCGAGAGGTTCCTGTAGTAATCGAGGCCGACTTCGCCTATGGCGACGACCTTTTTATCATTGGCCAGGCCCTTTATCTCGGAAAATGAGGACGCGTTCAGTTCCTTCGCGTCATGGGGATGGATACCAACCGAGGCGTATACGCTGTCATATTTATTCGCGAGCTCGACCGACCTCTTCGAGCCCTCTAGGCTGCTCGCGACATTTATTATGTATTCTATCCCGGCTGCCCTGGCCCTCTTTATCACTTCTTCCCTGTCCGGATCGAACTCCGGGAAATCGAGGTGGCAGTGGGTATCGACGAGTTTACCCTGAGCCGGGGCGAAGGGCTTGTCCTGAGCGAAGCCGAAGGGACGCATCATTTCGCCTTTGTGTCGATGCGGGGGAATAGCGGGGCGCCTTTCCTTATTTCCGTATCCGGCTTGGTAAGGCCCCATCCTTCCATATCGGAAAAGCGCGCCCCGGAAAGCGGCGCGGCCATCCCTATCTGTCCCCACATCTTCTCGGCCGAGGCGGGTATGAACGGCGAAACGGCTATAGTCACGATACGCAACGTCTCGGCCAGGTTATATATCACGTCACTGAGGCGGTCTTTCTTCCCCTGTTTGTCGAGCGTCCACGGCGCCTGGACCTCGATATATTTATTCGCCTTGTTTATTAGCTCCCATATCGAAGCCAAAGTGCCCGCAAAATCCAATTCGGCCATGGACGCGTCTATCTTCCCCGGCAGGTCCTTTGAGAGGGCCTTCAATTCATCGTCAACGGCATCTTTTGTACCTGCGGGTGACGGCACTTTACCGCCGTAATATTTTTCGATCATCGTAAGCGTCCTGTTAAGGAGGTTGCCGATGTCATTGGCGAGGTCGGTATTGAGCCTGGAGACGAGCGCGGCCTCGGAATAGGCGCCGTCGAGGCCGTAGGTCACCTCCCTGAGGAGGAAATACCTTAACGGGTCAGACCCGTACTTATTTATGAGCTCGAACGGGTCGACGACGTTGCCTTTCGATTTGGACATCTTTTCCGCGTCCTTGCCTATGAGCCAGAAGCCGTGAGCGAAGACCGTCTTCGGCAGCTCTATGCCGGACGCGCGCAGCATTATAGGCCAGTAGACCGCATGGAACCTTATTATGTCCTTGCCGACTATATGGACATCGGCGGGCCAGAATTTGTTGAATTTCTGCTTATCCTTAAGGTAGCCGATCCCCGATATGTAATTTACGAGGGCGTCGAACCAGACGTAAGCGACGTGGTCCTTGGAAAAAGGGATGGGTATGCCCCATTCGAGGCGCGATCTCGGGCGCGAGATGCACAGGTCCTGGAGCGGCTGGCTGAGGAAACTCAATATTTCGTTCCGGCGCGAGACAGGCTTTATGAATTCGGGGTGCTCATTAATATATTTAACGAGCCAGTCCTGGTATTTCGAGAGCTTGAAGAACCAGTTCGTCTCCGCTATCTCCTCGAGCGGGCGCTTGCACTCGGGGCAGGTATTCCCATCGAGCTGGTTTTTCGGATAGAACGCCTCGCACGAGCCGCAATACCATCCTTTATATTCGGATTCGTAGAATTCGCCCTTATTATAGAGATCGGTGAGGACCGCCTGCACGACCTCGATATGGCGCTCGTCGGTAGTCCTTATGAAATCATCGTAAGATATGGAGAGGAGTTTCCACAGTTCGAGGGAAGGCTTCACGACCGAATCGGTGAATTCTTTCGGGGACTTTCCCGCCTCGGCTGCGGCCTTCGCGACCTTCTGGCCGTGCTCATCCGTGCCGGTCAGGAAGAATACCTCTTCCCCCTTGAGCCGGTGGTAGCGCGCCAGCGTGTCGGCAGAGACGCTCTCGGAACAGTGGCCTATATGCGGTTTCGCATTTACATAATATATGGCTGTGGTGACGTAAAACTTTTTCATTTTCTCTGGTTGCGGTGCATTTCGCAGCCCTTGGGGCATTTGCAGCCGAGCTCGACGAACTTCCCCTCCCCGCAGTCAACCGTTATCGAGCGTTTGAGCGCGTTCACCGAGATGACCTTGCCCGCGCATCCCTCGAGGTTGACCTTCTCGCCTTCCTTGGGAAGGCCCTTCAATAATTCGACGTATAATTTATGCTCGTATCCGAGGCAGCACATCAGCCTGCCGCACACGCCCGAGATCTTCGCCGGGTTTAGCGGGAGGTTCTGCTCCTTGGCCATCTTTATCGTGACCGGCTCGAAATCCTTGAGGAACGTCGCGCAGCAGAGGCATTTGCCGCAAGGGCCGAACCCGCCCAAAAGCCGCGCCTCATCGCGGACGCCAATCTGCTTGAGCTCTATGCGCGCCTTGAATATGCGCGCAAGGTCTTTTACTAACTCCCTGAAATCTACGCGCCCCTCCGCCGTGAAATAGAAGAGGAGCTTCGACCTGTCGAAGGTATATTCGGCGTCGATGAGCTTCATCTTCAGCCCGTGCTCGATTATCTTCTTCTGGCAGGTGGTGAAGGCCTCTTTCGTCTTCTCGCGGTTCTTCTTTATCTGGTCGAGGTCGCCGGCCGTGGCGATCCTCAGTATCTTGCGGAGCGGCTCTTCGCCGGAGACCTGGGAGACGGATTCCGCGCCGGATATCGCCTCGCCGTAATCCACGCCCCTGTCGGCCTCGACGATGACGGCGTCGCCGATCTTCGGCTTCGTGTTCCCGAGCTCGAAATACGACGTCTTGCCGCCTTCCCTTAACCTTATCTGGACCACTTCGAACATTTTATTCCCCTAAGTTATGTTAAGCCGCATGCAGGAGAGCGCGATCTTTATGTTGGCGTTCCTTTTTATCTGCTCCTGCGTGTCGGCGATTATCTCGATTATCCTCTCGAGCCTCTCTGCCGGATACCTCGCGGCGTCGCGCGCTATATCCGCGGCCCTGTCAAGGTTAACGAGCAGGCCCTGGTCCTTCGAAAGGCTGAAGACCAAAAGGTCCCTGAAATATACGGCCAGCGCGTTCAATGTTTCGTTTATCTTTTCGCGTGGCTCGCCGTATAACCATGTATCCTCATAGCCGAACTGTTTCGGCGTCAAAAATTCGTCGACTATCCTGTTCCTCTTGGCCAGCGCCTCGCCCTCGAGGACCTCTATCGCCCTGCCAAGGCGCCCCTCGGAGAACCTGGAGACGCAGGCCGCCTTCTTCTCGTCGAGCCCGTATCTTTCGATGAGCTCTTTCATTATCGCGCGCTCGCCCAACGGATGGAAGAGGACCTTCTGGCACCGCGATACTATCGTCGGCTGCAGCTTGAACATATTCGAGGCGAGCAGCACGAGGACCGTATCTTTCGGCGGCTCCTCGAGCGTCTTCAGCAGCGAGTTCGCGGCTTCCTCTGTCATCTTATCCGCGCCGTCGATCGTAAAGACCTTCGTCCGGCCTTCGTAAGGCTTAAGCGACATCGCGCCCTCTATCTTGCGGATCGCGTCGATGCCTATCTGCGATGATTTCCCTTCAGGGGAGAGGACGACGGCGTCGGGATGTATCCCGGCTTCTATCTTTTTGCAGGGGACGCACTCACCGCAAGGCTCGGCGCCTCCCCTTTCGCAATTGAGCGCCGCGGCGAAAACCTTCGCCAAAAGCGACTTACCCACGCCTTCCGGGCCTATAAAAAGGTACGCGTGCGCGAGGCGGCTTTCTTCTATAGCTTTCTTCAAAAGGCCTGCGGCGAGTTCCTGTCCGATGACCTTGTTAAATGACATGCAATACGGCTCTTCTTATTTTATCCTGGACCGCGGTGACCGGCGCGTCGGTCGTCCGGATCACTTTTATCCTGCGCGGTTCCTTCTTCGCTATCTTCAGGTAACCGTCCCTGACCTTCTTATGGAACCGGACGGGTTTTATCTCCATCCTGTCTTTTACCCCGGCGCGTTTCAGCCCTGTTCTTGTATCCACGTCGAGCAATATCGTCAGGTCGGGTTTAAGGCCGCCTGTCGCGAGCCTTCCCGCCGAATCGATCATTTTCAGGCCGAGGCCGGCGCCGTAACCCTGGTAGGCGACCGTCGCGTCATGGAACCTGTCGCAGACCACGATATATCCCTTGGCCAGCGCGGGTCTTATTATCTCCTCGACTATCTGCGCGCGCGCCGCGAGAAACAGGAAAAGTTCGCAGGCGGCCGACATCTTTTTGTTCTTCTTGTCGAGGAGCACCTTGCGGACCGCTTCGCCGATCTTAGTGCCGCCGGGTTCGCGCGTATGCAGCACCCTGAGGCCGCCCTTCTTCAGGCGGGCGCAAAGCAGGCGCGAATGCGTAGATTTTCCGGACCCTTCCGGGCCTTCGATAGTGATGAATTTTCCGCGCCGCATCCGTTATCCTTTTACGCCGGTGAGCTTGATCGACTCGACGAAGTAGCGCTGGGTGAAGATGAAGATTATGACGATGGGCAGCATAGCCATGACCGAACCCGCCATCAGGAGATGCCAGTCGGTCGAGTACTGTGTCTTGAACGATTCCAGCCCTATCGGCAGCGTCCTCATGCTGTCTGTGTTGGTGACCAGGAGAGGCCACATGAAATTCCCCCAGTTTCCCATGAAGGTAAAGACAGTCAGCGTCGCCAGGGCCGGTTTCGAGAGAGGCAATATTATCGTCCAGAATATGCGGAAAAAGCCGCATCCGTCTATCTTCGCCGCGTCCTCAAGGTCCTTCGGCAATGTCATGAAGAACTGCCTGAGCATGAACGTCCCGTAAGCGGAGAATATCATCGGGATGATCAGCGCTTTATACGTATCGACCCACCCGAAGAGCCTCATCAGGACGTAGACCGGTATCATCGTGACCGATCCCGGGATCATCATCGTCGCCAGGTACGCGAAGAAGAGCTTGTCCCTGCCCGGGAAAGTCAGGCGCGAGAACGCGTAAGCCGCCATCGAGCTCGTCAAGACCTGCCCGATAGTGACGGCGAGGCCGACGAATATGGAATTCAGGTAGAATTTCGCGAACGGCACCACCCTGAAGGCCTCGGCGTAGTTCTCCCATTTGAACATCGTGGGGACGAACATCTGTATCCAGTTCTTGGGCTGGATGAATATCGCGTCCAGCGTCTTCAGTGAAGTCGTCGTCATCCACAGGAAAGGCATTATCATCGAAATGGCGCCGATGACCAGGACAGTATAAGCGAAAAACTGCAGCCCCTTTTCCTTGGAACCCGCCGCGCTCCTGCGCTTTATCTTCTTTTCTGCCATATGGTCCGCCCCTTAGTAATGAACAAGCTTCCCGCCGTATCTCCAATTAACGAGCGAGAAGGCGAATATCACGATGAAGAGGAACCACGCGATCGCTGAGGCATAACCTACGTTCTGCCAGGTATAAAGATTATTGAAGATGTAATATTCGATGGTAGTCGTCGCCCCGCCCGGCCCGCCGCCGGTCATTATATACGCCTGCATAAAACCGCCCTGGAACCCGCCGATTATGCTCATTAAAAATATGAAGAACGTCGTCGGGCTTATCTGGGGCCACGTTATCGCCCAGAACTTCTGCCAGCCGTTCGCCCCGTCTATCTCGGCCGCCTCGTAGAAATCCCTCGGTATCCCCTGCAGCGCGGCGAGGTAAAGTATCATGTTCATTCCGCCTATCGCGATCCAGAAATTCATGAGCATCAACGACGGCTTCGCCCATCCCGGGGAATTGAGCCATAACGGCCCCGGTATAACGAAGCCGAGGAATTTCCCGATCCAGTAGATTATATTGTTGAGCATCCCGAAATCTGGATTGAATATCCACAGCCAGAGTATGGCCACGGCCACTCCCGGGCATATCGAAGGCAGGAAGAAGAGCGTCCTGAAGACCGACTCGCCTTTGATCTTGCGGTTTAGCGCGATCGCCAGGCCAAGGGACGCCATCATGCATATCGGTATCGAGAACATCAGGAACAGGGTATTCCAGAGATACTGCCAGAATTTGGTGTCGTTGACGACCAGGCTGCCTCCCTCGGAATGGAATCCGAGCAGCTTGACGAAATTATCTATGCCGACGAATTTGGGCGCCGACGTTATATCCCATGCGTAGAAACTCAACAGCAGGGACACGAAGACCGGCAGGAAAGTAAAGACCATGAACCCGATGAGGTTCGGTGAAAGGAACAAATACGCCGCGAGCGTCTCTTTTCCGCGTGCCTTAAGTGCCATCTATACCTTGCGCCTCCAGTAAGTCTTTTCCTTGTCGTCTTCCAGGATGATACCCTTCCCGGCCAGCTCTTCCCTTATCCTGTCGGATTCCTTGAAATCCTTCTTATTCTTCGCCTCTATGCGGGCGTCGACCAGTTTCTGTATCTCATTATCCGACATACCCTTTGATGCTGTCTTGAAGCTCAGGCCCAGGATACCGCCCAGTTCCCGAAGGGTATTTTCAAGATATTTTATCACAGAAGCGTCTTCATTTCTATCAAGTATTTTGTTCCCGGCGCTGACCAGGTCGAAGAGCGACCCCAGGGCGGCGGGCGTATTGAAATTATCGTCCATGCCGGACTCGAACGCGGCCTTTGATCCGTCTATCCCGCCGTTATTTTTCGCCGCGGCGGCCTTCTTCCCGGCGAGGCGCCTCTCTATTTTGTCAAACAGGACAAGGAATCTTTCGTAGGCGCTCTTCGCCGCTTCCATCTTCTCCCACGTGAAATCTACCGGGTGCGAATAATGCGCGCCGAGGAAGAATATCTTCAGGACGTCCGAGGGATAACGCGCGAGGACATCCTTGATCGAGACGTAATTGCCGAGCGATTTGGACATCTTCTCGCCGTTTATCGTCAAAAGCCCGTTATGTATCCAGTAATTCGCGAAGGACTTTCCTGTCGCGCATTCCGACTGAGCGATCTCGTTCTCGTGGTGCGGGAAGATGAGGTCGCGCCCGCCTCCGTGGATATCGAAGTTGTCGCCCAGGTATTTCGTCGACATCGCCGAGCATTCTATGTGCCAGCCCGGCCTGCCCTTGCCCCACGGCGAATCCCATTCCGGCTCGTTAGCCTTCGCCGACTTCCACAAAGCGAAATCGAGGGCGTCCTTTTTCTTTTCGGTCGCCTCAGACCTGGTGCCTTCCAACATCTGGTCTTTGTCCTGGTTCGAGAGCTTCCCGTAACCGCCTGACTTCCTCACGTCAAAATAAACATCCCCGCCAGAGGTATACGCGTAACCTTTGTCGATAATGACGGCGATCATTTTTATTATATCTTTTATGTGCTCGGTCGCCTTCGGTTCCTTGTCGGCCTTGGCGATGCCCAGGGACGCCATATCCCCGTAAAAACTCTCCGTGTACCGCTGGGCAATCTCTTTTACCGCGCTGTTCAGGTCCTTGCCGAAAAGCGGGGAATTTTTATCTTCGATCTCGTAGCGAGCCCTGTTTATTATCTTGTCGTCGACATCGGTGATATTTTTTATGAACGTTACTTTGTATCCGCGGTATCCGAGGTAATTCCTGATGAAATCGAATATGAAGGCGCTCCTGGCGTGGCCGAGATGGCATTCATCATAGACCGTGACGCCGCAGACGTACATGCGGGCCTCTCCGGCCCTGATGGGCTTGAACTCTTCGAGCTTGCGTGTCAGGGTGTTATGTATGAGGATGGGCATGAAATCTATTTAGGGTCCTGGTGGTGCTTTTTTATATGTCCGTTTATCTTGTCTATCTCGTCCTGCAGGTGCTGCAAGGCCTGCACCAACGGATCCGGCAGGTTCGTATGGTCGAGCCTTATGCCGTGGACTATCTTGCCTTCCTGTTTGACGATCCTTCCGGGGACGCCGACGACAGTCGAATCGTCCGGCACATCTTTGACGACGACGGCATTGGCGCCTATCAGGACGTCGTCGCCTATCTTTATATTTCCCAGCACTTTCGCGCCGGTCCCGACGACGACATTATTCCCGAGCGTAGGATGGCGCTTGCCTTTCTCCTTGCCGGTGCCGCCGAGGGTCACTCCCTGGTAGAGTGTGACGTTATCGCCTATTATCGACGTCTCGCCGATGACGACTCCCATGCCGTGGTCTATGAAAAGCCCTTTCCCGATCTCGGCGCCCGGATGTATCTCTATCCCGGTCAGGAATCTCGCATACTGCGATATCAGGCGTGGGATGACCGGGACGCCCGCGCGGTAAAGCGCGTGCGACATCCTGTAATGTATGATCGCGTGCAGGCCGGAATAAAGCAGTATCACCTCAAACGCGCTCTTCGCGGCCGGGTCGCGCTCGAAGACCGCCTTGATCTCCCCCTTGAATATCATCGAGATAAGCCAGAATTTGATCGCGGCTATCACGATGAGCGCCAATACCACTATCAATAAGACTTGCATCTATTTTATCTCCTCAACAGAAGCTACTGCGTAAGCGGCTATCGCCTCTCCGCGGCCGATCGCGCCCACGCCTTCCTGGGTGGTGGCCTTTATATTTATCCGGTCCCCGTCAATCCCCAATACCGAGGCGAGGGTCTTTTTCATCCTCGCCTTGAAAGGCAGGATCTTCGGCTCTTCCAGGATGAGGGTGGAATCGACGTTTATTATCTTAAAACCGGACGTCTCGGCCAGGACCGCGACCTTATGCAGCAATTCGAGGCTGCTGATGCCTTTGAACTTCGGGTCGTCGTTCGGGAAATGTATCCCGATATCCTCCTTGCCCATGGCGCCCAATATCGCGTCGCATATCGCGTGCAAAAGGACGTCGGCATCCGAATAGCCGTCGAGGCCCTTCACATAAGGGATCTCAACGCCTCCCAAGAACAGCTTGCGCCCTTCAATAAGCCTGTGGATATCATAACCGAGCCCTATTCTCATTTTTCACCCATTAGCATCTTGGCGTATCTAAGGTCTTCCTGCGTCGTTATCTTAATGTTCTTATATGAGCCGTCCACGACCTTCACTTTTATGCCCATCCTCTCGACCAGCGCCGAGTCGTCGGTCGCTTCCGCGCCCTCTGCGCCTTCGGCGAAAGCCTTATCGTATGCCCTTAAAAGGAGGTCCTTCCTGAAGGCCTGCGGCGTCTGGACGTCGACCAGCGTCTCCCTCTTGAGCGTCGCCGCGACAAAATTCCCTTTCTCCACCTCTTTTATGGTCGGCTTGACCGGCACGGCGGCGATAGCCGCGCCGAAGGTCTCGGCCGCGCCGAGCACCGAAGATATCATCTTATTATCTATGAACGGCCTGCAGCCGTCGTGTATGATGACATAATCGGCATCCTCGCTGACGGCGGAAAGCCCGTTCTTGACCGAATCCATACGGCGCTTCCCGCCCGCGACGATCTCCTTGAATTTCTTCAGTTTGGCCTTCTTGAGAAGCAGCCGCGCCTTCGGGAGGTCTGCCTGGTGCGCGACGACGATTATCTCGCCGACCAGGTTCGAATTATCCAGGACCCTTAACGCGTGCAGCAATATCGGGTCCTTCCCGAGCGCCACAAAAGGCTTATGGACTTTCGACTTGAGTCGTTCGCCTTTTCCTGCCGCTGCCACTATCGCAGCCACTTTCATCTTCGGCCTCCTATCGCTGTGATTCCAGCTTCGCGAATATCATCCTTCCCGCCGCCGTCTGCAGGACCGACGTGACTATCACCTTCACCGTCTGCCCTATCAGGTTCCTGGCGTTGTCGATGACCACCATCGTCCCGTCATCGAGATACGCGACCGCCTGGTTATACTCCTTGCCTTCCTTGACTATCTTCGCCTCCATCAACTCGCCCGGTATGACCACGGGTTTCAGCGCGTTGGCGAGCTCGTTTATGTTGAGCACCGATACGCCCTGGAGCTCGGCAATCTTGTTGAGGTTATAGTCGTTGGTGAAGACCTTGGCGTTGAGCATCTTCGCGAGTTTTATGAGTTTCGCGTCGACGTCGCGGATCTCCGGAAGGTCCTCCTCGTGTATAGTCACTTCCATATGCCCGGACTTCCGGATCTTGTTGAGCATATCGAGGCCGCGCCTGCCGCGGTTCCTCTTGATCGGGTCCGCCGAATCGGCTATCTGCTGCAGCTCCTTAAGCACGAACCTCGGGATGATTAATTTCCCTTCTATGAACTTCGTATGGCATATGTCGGCGATCCTGCCGTCTATGATTACGGATGTATCGAGGACTATTATCTCCTCGCGCTGGTCCTCCCTCCTCAATTTGACGTAAGGGATTATTATGCTGAACTCGTCCCTGCCCCTTAACGCCATGACCATGCCCAGATAGGCGAAAATGACTATGAGGACGCCGTTTACGTCCTCCGGCACATTCATCAGCTTGAAGACCTCGATTATAAGCCGTGCAAACAATATGCCGAATACTATCCCGAAGACCGCGGCCGAAAGGCCCTTTATCGAGACCCTCTTCGATGTCAATTCAAGCGCTATTATAAGAAGGCCGAGCAATACGCCCAGGCCTATCCCGATGACCGGGGCGAAATCGCCGAACTGGGTCTTGAAGATGTCCCCCATCCCGAAACCCATCAGGCCGCAAAGAAGCACAAAAAAAGCGCGCACTATCGTGAATGGCATTCCCTGTCTCACCTCCTTTCCTTTATTATCTTCCTATCTCTCTCCTCTGGGCTTCGAAAGCAGTTTCCAGGGGTGAGCCTTAATATCCTTGACGAAAGCGTCCAACTCGTTATACAGGCCCTCGTCCATAAATAGCTTCCCGACGGTCCCTTCCCCGGACTTGACCTTGTCCATGACCGTGTTCGCCGACGCCATGAATTTCCTGAGGTCGAGCATCGTCGCCTTGAACGCGGCCTGCGTCTCCGGGTCGCCGACAAGCTTATTGAAATGTTTTATCGTATCGCCCAAACCGGTCCCTACCTCGTAGGCCTTCTCGGTCAACTTCTCCATCGGCACCGACTCCCTGCCCACAAGCCTCTCGCCCGGTTTTAACGCCTCGCTTCCGGGAGTGCCCGGAAGGATCTCCACATATTTTTCCCCGATAAGCCCGAGCGTGTTTATGAACGCCTCTGCGTCCTTCTCGACTTTTATCTTCTTATCGAGCCAGACATACAAGTCGACGGCCATCCTGTTGGCTTCCTTGTTCTCCACGATCTCGATATTCTTTACCTCGCCGACCTGGACGCCCGCGACCCTTACCGGCGCGGCGACCTCGATGCCGTTGGCAAAACCGAAACGCACCTTTATCGTATATTTCTGCTGGGCATACTTGAGCTCCTTCAGCGAAAAGATCATGGACATCAGTATAGCGATGCCTATCGCCACAAAGATACCGACTTTGAATTCCAGGTCCATCTTTCTCATCTGAGCCTCCTCGAAAAAATGATCATTATGAGTCCTCTGTTATCGGCCCTGTGGCCGCGCCGGTTATGAATTGTTTTACAACCGGGTTCTTGGTGTTCTTTATCTCGTCCGGCGTGCCGCTCTCTACGATCTTTCCCTTGTAGAGCATCGCGATCCTGTCGGCTATCTTATAGGCCGAGGTCATATCGTGCGTGACGGCCACTGCGGTGGTCTTCAGCTTCGCCTGAAGGTCCTTGATGAGGTCGTTCACCGCGTCCGCCATTATCGGGTCGACGCCGGTCGTCGGCTCATCATAAAGGATTATCTTCGGGTTCATGCATATTGCGCGGGCGAGGCCGACGCGCTTCCTCATTCCGCCGGAAAGCTCCGCCGGGCTCAGGTGTTCTATGCCCCGCAGGCCTACGAGCTCCAGGCATTCGGCCACCCTCTTGTCTATGGCCTTAACGTCCATCTTGCTATGTTCTATAAGATTGAAGGCCACGTTATCTCGCACGTTCAGGGAATCGAAGAGCGCCGCGCCCTGGAAGAGCATGCCGAATTTCAGCCTCAATTCATTCAGGCCCTTCGCGTCGAGCCTGGTTATATCCTGTCCGTCGACGATGACCTGCCCGGAATCGGGCTTCATCAAGCCGATTATATGTTTCAGGGTAACGCTCTTCCCTATGCCGGAACGGCCTATGATCACGATAGTTTCCCCATCGCGGATCGTGAGGTTCATGTTATCGAGGACCATGTGATCCTCGAACGATTTGCTTACATTTATCAATTCTATCATATTTAGAATGCAAACCCAAAATAGAACAACGCGGTAAAGAGGCAGTCGGCAGCGATTATAAGTATGAACGAGATGACGACCGCCTTAGTCGTCGCCGCCCCGACCCCCTGGGCGCCCCCTTCGACCCTCATCCCCTCGTAACAGGCGACTATACATATTATGACGCCGAAAGCGAAGGCCTTGATGATGCCGGTGACGATATCTTTGATGTGAAGCGGGTTCCAGGTCATGTCCCAGTAAAGGTTATGGAGTATGTTCAGCCTCCAGACGCCGATCATATACCCGCCGAATATGCCTACGATGTCGGCGTATATCGTCAACAGCGGCAGCATGAAAAAGAGCGCGATGAACCTGGGCACCACGAGATATTTTATCGGGTTCGTCGCCAGCGTCTCGAGCGCGTCTATCTGCTCGGTCACTTTCATAGTGCCGAGTTCGGCGGCTATCGAAGCGCCGATTCGCCCCGCGACCACAAGCGCGGTCAGGACCGGCCCCAATTCCCTCGTGATCGAGAGCGCTACGAGGCTCGCTATATATAGTTTCGCCTCCATCTTCTGCATCTGGTAAGCGCTCTGCAATGCCAGGACCATGCCGGTAAAAAGGCTGGTAAGAAAGACTATCGGCAGGCTGTCGACCCCGATCTTGACCATCTGGTCCAGGACCTGCCTGCGCTTGAGCGGCGGCACGAATGCCCAGAACACCGTCCGCACGAAGAGGACGGATATCCCGCCGGCGTAACGGATAAAATTCAGGAACCTTTCGCCTAGCGTCGTTATCCAACCGTTCATACTATCAGAACCTCACTTTGTGTTCGACCCCGAAGAAATCCTCGTTCTCCTTCATCTTCAATTTCGTATTCGCCTGGTTCGCGAGTTTAGTCTCCGCGTCCATTGTCCCCTGCCGCGGCACCCGGTTGCCCTGTTGGGACTCGTAAGTCTTCAGGTTGACCTTGAACTGTTCGTTCGCGTCCGCCCCGGCCGCGTATTCCCCGCCGGCCGGCGATTTCATCGTACTCTCGCCAGCCCACACGATCGTGTTCGGGTCGGCCTTTATCAGGACGTTGCGGAAGAGGCGCGGCGTCCCGATATCCCGCAGGTCCACCTTTCCTTCGAATAAAAGGACCTGATCACCAGTATAGACTTTTGAATCGATAAATTCAAGAGCAGAACTCTTTCCCCTTATAGTGATCTTCGCAGAATTGTAGAGCACCGTGCTTATGTTTCCGTTAAGGAACTCGAGCTGGCCGTCAATACTCGCCTCCTTGCCGACGCCGCCGCTGATGTTCATATCGCCGAAGACGAGCCCGGATACCGCCCCCTTCTCCATCACGAGGTCGGTAAGGCCTTCGAGCTGCGCCCCCTTGAATTTAAAATGGAGGTCGAGGCCGCCCTTCCCTCCTACGCCGACGGTGCCGTTCGCGTAAACGACATCTCCGTAATTG